>NZ_JBQEPG010000043.1:0-32023 GCF_052045635.1 Pseudomonas sp. 22189 | reverse complement strand
CCACCGCTTTCGCGAGCAGGCTCGCTCCCACAGGAGAATTTCGGTGTGTCAGGGAAGGGCAGGAAGGTTGAAGAACGCACGGGCACACGCGGTGGTGTGCGCTGCCAGGTCTTCCTCGCTCTCGCTTCGGTGCAGCGCCACTTCGCGCAATACTTCGGTCAGATACGCCGGCTCATTGCGGCCGTTCTTCGGCTTTGGCCGCAAGGTGCGCGGCAGCAGATACGGCGCGTCGCTTTCGAGCATCAGTCGTCCGCGTTTGATCTCCTTGACCAGCGAGTGCAGGTGCGTGCCGCGGCGCTCGTCGCAGATCCAGCCGGTGATGCCGATGTGCAGGTCCAGATCCAGGTAACTGAACAAGGCTTTTTGCTCGCCCGTAAAGCAGTGCACCACAGCGGCGGGCAATTGATCACGGAAGTCCCGGAGGATCTCCAGCAAGCGCTGACTGGCATCCCGCTCATGCAGGAACACCGGCAACTGCAGTTCTACTGCCAGCGCCAGATGTTCTTCGAGGACTTTTTCCTGTTGCGGGCGCGGCGAGAAATCACGGTTGAAATCCAGCCCGCATTCACCCACGGCGACCACGTTTGGCTCGTGCAGCAGACTGCGCAACCGGCGCGCGCTGTCAGCATTCCAGTCACTGGCCGAATGCGGGTGAATGCCAGCGGTGGCGAACAGCTGTTGGCCGCCGTCATCCAGTTGCCGGCACAGCTCCAGCGCCTGTTCGCTACCTTCGACGCTGGTGCCGGTCAGCACCAGTTGGCAGACCCCGGCGGCGTAGGCGCAGTCGAGCACGTCCTGATGTTTTTCAGCAAAACCGGGGTTGGTCAGGTTGACGCCGATATCGATGAGTTGCATGGTTCTACCTCGGGCCGAAGGCCGGAAAGCATACCAGAGCTGTAGATTTATAAGAAAAGCCAAGAACTACAAAGAGTTATAGCTGTCTTTTGATGCCGTGACAGAGCCCGGGTTGGCGCAAAAGCCATCACTGTGCCAGTCTCTCGCACTTTGCCAGCGCTCCAGGCGCTCTGTTTTCGTCGGCGATTTTGACCGTTCAGCGGTTAAAAAACGCCCCGTATTCTTTCCGGAGAGTGGATGCATCGTCCCTCGGTTTTGCTCCTGTTGTGTGCGTCGCTGCTACTGCCGATAACGGCGGTTGCGCGCTTGCCCGGGCCACAGCAAGCCGTGCCGGCCGCCAAGGTCCGCGACCTGTCGGAGATACGCAGCAGCCGCGTACTGCGAGTGCTGGTCAACCAGAGTCGCAACAGCTCCGGAGAAGTCCAGGGCCAGGCCATCGGTGTCGAATACCATCGCCTGCGCGCCTTCGAGCAGTACCTCAATGGCCACGCCCGCGACGGCCAGGAAGTCACTCTCAAGATCATTCCCAAAGCCAAGGATCAACTGCTCGGCGCGTTGCAACGCGGCGAAGGTGATCTGGTGGCGCCCGGCGAGCTGCTTGATCTGCAGCCGGGCCACGCCGTGGCCAGCAGTGAGCCGATCGCCAGCAACGTGCCGCTGGTGCTGGTCGGTATCAAGGGCGAGCGTCGTTACACCAAGGTCGAGCAGCTTTCCGGCAAGACCCTGGCCTTGCCAACCGGCAGTGCGGCAGGGGACGCGGTGAGCCAGCTCAATCAGAAACTGGCGCTGCACAAACTGGCGCCGATCAAGATCGAATGGGTCGATCCGACGCTGGCGGTCGAGGACGTGCTGGAGATGGTGCAGGGCGGAATTTTCCACCTGACTATCGTTGAGCAACCGATCGCCGAGCGCTGGGGCAAGATCCTGCCCAAGTTGCGTTTCGACCGGCAATTGATGATCAGTGAACCGGGTGAGGAGTACTGGTTCGTACGCCGTGATGCCTCGATGCTGCGGGCGAGCATCGATCGCTTCCTGGTCGGCTACAGGAAGCCGGCGAACGAGGATGCCGAATTCCTGCGGATCTATCGGCGCCTCTACCAAGTGCACTATCCGTTGGCCAAGGCTGACCGTCAGCGTCTGGAAAAACTGCGCCCGACCCTGCAAAAACACGCCGACGCGCAAAGTATGGATTGGCTGAATCTGGCGGCGCTGGCCTTCAAGGAGTCGGCCCTGCAACCCGGCGCCCGCAGCGGCAGCGGCCCGACCGGGCTGATGCAGATCACCCCGTCCGCGGCGCAGCGGGTCGGTGTGAACAACATCCAGAATCTCGATGCGAATGTGCAGGCCGGGGCCAAGTATCTGGCGATGATCCGTCGCAAGTTTTTCAACAGTCCGAAACTCAATGAGCGCGAGCGCATGGCGTTCACCCTGGCGGCCTACAACATCGGCCCGGAGCGGGTGCAAGGCATGCGCGCCGAGGCGCGCCGGCGCGGGCTGAATCCGAACCAGTGGTTCTTTCAGGTCGAGCGCATCGCCATGGAGCAGGTGGGCATGGGCCCCGTCAGCTATGTTAATAGCGTGAACAAGTATTACCTGGCGTTCGACCGGGAGCGGGAGTCGCTGGAGCCCCGGGGACAGAAAGTCGCCTCACGTAAATGATCTAATAATTTGATTGTTATGGCGGAATAATTGCGCTTTTAACATGAATTTAACTGATTAATATAGCGGCCAATCCCAACACACTTCTCGCAAAACAAGGAATGCCTCATGAGCTCACTGATCAACAAGGTTCTGTTCACCCGCGCCGGTTACGGCCTGACCATTCTGCGCATCGCGGTCGGCGTGATCTTCGCCGCGCACGGTTCGCAAAAACTGTTTGGTCTGTTCGGTGGTTACGGTCTGGCGGGCACCGCGCAATACATGGACAGCATCGGTCTGCACCCGGGTTACCTGATGGCCACGCTGGCCGGCGGTACTGAGTTTTTTGCCGGTCTGGCGTTGATTATCGGCCTGCTGGCGCGCCCGGCGGCGCTGGGTCTGACCTTCCTGTCGCTGGTGGCGATCTTCACCGTGCACATCAGCAATGGTCTGTTCATGGCCAACAACGGTTACGAGTTCGCCCTGGCGCTGCTCGGTGGCAGCCTCGCGGTGATGATCGAAGGCGCCGGCAAGCTGTCGGTGGATCGCGCCATCGCCGGTTGAGCGCTCTGGATCAAGCAAAAGGCCCGCATTGTGCGGGCCTTTTTTTGTTGTGGCTGATTCTTGACACTCATCGGTCACGTTCTCTAGGATGTTGCTCATGCGCCGATTTAAACAGCTACTTGCGGGGCGCCAGGTGACTCAGACAGTTACCGTCAGAAGCCGGAACAGGGCTTCGAAATACCGCTAAAGCGCTGGTTCGGTGTTGCCTCTCACCTGCCATGCAGACTTTTGAGGCAGAGACACGACACGATGAATGCACTACGCCCTCCAGCACGTCCCGCGCCGATCACGGCACACATCACCCAACGCAATCCAAAAATCCTGCTTGGCGGCAAACACCAGCCGACGCTGTTGCGTTATCTCGATGGCTGGCCACGTCGCAGCGGCGGTCCTGCCGCGTTCCTGATCCAGTTCGTTGAAGACGGCGAGTCGCTGGCGCGCTTTGCCAGTGACAGTTTTGACCTCGCCGTGATTCAGGCACCAAGCGCTGAAGACGCTCCGGAAATGATCAAGCAACTGACCCGCGTTGCACGGCAGGGTTTGATCACCCGCCGCTGAAACGCTCAGGGATAGTCGATCGCCACGATATAGACAAACTGCTCACCGGTTGGCGTCTGCACCCGAACTTCGGCGTCCAGCGCCTTGCCGATCAAGGCACGAGCCAGCGGTGAGTCAATGCTGATCAGACCCAGTTTCAGATCCAGTTCATCCGGGCCGACGATGCGGTAGCGCGATTGCTTGCCGTCTTCGTCCTCGATGGTCACCCAGGCACCGAAGTACACCTTGTTCGGATCGCTGGGTTTTTCGCTGACGACCTTCAGTGCTTCGAGTCGCTTGGTGAGAAAACGCACGCGGCTGTCGATCTCGCGCAGCATTTTCTTGCCGTAGGTGTACTCGGCGTTTTCCGAACGATCACCCTGCGCCGCTGCCTCGCTGACTGCCTGCGTCACTTGCGGGCGGCGCACATGCCACAGTTCATGGAATTCGGCGCGCATCCGCGCTTCACCTTCAGGGGTGATCAGCGCGGTGCCGGCGGTGCGGGGAGGGCGATAACGGCTCATGGCAACTTCTTGTGGTGACGAAGGCTGGAGTCTATCAACCCTCGCGCAAGACTGTCAGCGGACTCGCATTCAGTGCTCGACGCGTGCCGAACACGCCGGCACCGCCAATCAGTGCGGCGCCAATCAATGGCAGCACCAGCAGCCATGGATGCGGATGCCATGGCAGATCGAATGCATAGCGATACAACACCAGACTCACCACTTCCGAACCGATGGCTGCCAGCAAGCCGCTGACCGCACCGAGCAAGCCGAACTCGATACGCCGCGCCTTGACCAGCAACTGCCGTTGCGCGCCCAGTGCGCGTAACAACGCGCCTTGGCGAATGCGCTCGTCCAGCGTGGCTTGCAAGCCAGAGAACAGCACCGCCATCCCCGCCGCCAGCACAAATAACAACACGTATTCCACCGCCAGGGTGACCTGGGCGAGGATGCTGCGCAGCTGTTCGAGCAGGGCTTCGACCTGAAGGATGGTCACCGCCGGGAATGCCCGTGACAGCTCGACGATCTGCTGATCGTGACCGGGTGCCAGATAGAAACTGGTCAGGTAAGTCGCCGGCAGATCCTTCAGGGTGCCGGGCTGGAAGATCATGAAGAAGTTCGGCTGGAAGTTGTCCCAATTGATTTCGCGCAGACTGGTGACCCTGGCTTCACGATTGACCCCGCCCACGCTGAACACCATGCGATCGCCGAGTTTGAGCTTGAGGCTTTCGGCGACTTTGCCTTCCACCGACACGCCCGGTATGTCTTCCGAGGGTTGCCCGGTCCACCACACACCGGCGGTGAGCGTGTTGCCGGCCGGCAAGTCGGCGGCCCAGGTCAGGCTCAAGTCGCGTTGCACTGCGCGGTCGCCGGCGGAATCCTTGCTGACGATCTGCTGCACCGGTTCGCCGTTGATGCTGATCAGCCGTCCCGGCACCACTGGATACAACGGTGCCGCTTGAGCCGAGACTTTGATCAGGTGATCGGTGAAGGCCTGTTTGTCCGCGGGCAGGATGTTCAGGGCAAAGTAATTCGGTGCGTTTTTCGGCAACTGGTTTTGCCAGGTGTCGAGCAGCTCGCCGCGCAGCAGAGCGATCAATGCCATCGACAACAGGATCAGACCGAACGCCAGCGCCTGCCCGGCCGCCGCCAGCGGATGACGCAACAACTGACCCAGACCGAGGCGCCACGGCAGCGGCGCACGGGCGAGCATCCGTCGCAGGCTGTTGAGCAGCAACAACAGCAAACCACCCAATACCAGCGCCGCGATTACACCGCCGCCCAGCAGGGCGAAAGTCAGCAACAGATCCAGACTCAGGCGCCACATGATCAGACCCAGTGCGCCCAGTGCCGCGCCATAGACCATCCAGGTACTCGACGGAATCGGCAGCATGTCACGGCGCAGCACGCGCAGTGGAGGCACCCGACCCAGCGCGGCAAGCGGTGGCAGGGCGAAACCGGCGAGTGCGACCAGTCCCGTACCGATGCCGGCCATCGCCGGAAACAGGCCGCCTGGCGGGATATCCGCGGGCAGCAGATCATGCAGCAGGGCAAACAGCCCCAGTTGTGCCAGCCAGCCAAGCACCGCGCCACTGAGGGCGGCGAACAAACCCAGTACGCTCAGTTGAATACTGAACAACAGCATGGTTTCTCGACGCGACAAACCGAGGCAGCGTAGCAAGGCACTGGCATCGAAGCGGCGACTGGCAAAGCGGTTTGCAGACAGTGCCACGGCCACGCCGGCCAGCAGTACCGCGACCAGACTGGCCATGTTCAGATAACGCTCGGCCTTGCCCAGTGCGCCGCCAATCTGCCGGTTGCCGTCACGCGCATCCTGAATGCGCTGATTGGCGGCCAGGCCCGGTTTGAGCAATTGCCGATAGGTTTCCAGCGCCTGCGGTTCGCCGCGCCACAGCTCGCGGTAGCTGACGCGGCTGCCGGGCTGTACCACGCCGGTGGCGGCAAGGTCGTCGAGGTTGATCATCACCCGAGGCGTTAAGCTGTAGAAATTGCCGGCGCGATCCGGTTCGTAGGTCAGCACGCGGGTCAGTTTCAGCGTTTTCATGCCGACGTCGATGCTGTCGCCGATTTTCAGATCCAGGGCGGTCAGCAAACGTGCCTCGACCCACGCTTCACCGGGTTGCGGTTCGCCACCGGTTGTCTCGGCGGCAAGTGGCGCCGGGGCACTTTTCAGTTCGCCGCGCAGTGGATAAGCGCGGTCGACGGCTTTGATGCTCGATAACTGAATGCCGTTGTCGGTGGCGACGACGCTGGAAAATTCCACCACCTGTGCATGATTCAAACGCAGCTCGGTGCCGCTGCGAATCTGTTCGTCGCGGGCCGGCGAACTGCCTTCAAGGACCAGGTCGGCGCCAAGGAACTCGGTGGCGCGCAGCATCATCGCGCCGTTGAGACGGGCGCCGAAGTAACCGATGGCGGTACTCGCGGCCACCGCCACCAGCAGGGCGAAGAACAACACGCGAAGTTCGCCGGCGCGGGCATCGCGCAGCAATTGGCGAAGGGCGAGACTGAACAGACGCAAGAGCGGCAGACGTGCCATCAAGGCTCCAGAGGGGCGACCAGCAGCCCGGCTTCAAGTCGAATCAGGCGCCGGCAGCGATGGGCCAGGCGTTCGTCGTGGGTCACCAGTACCAGCGTGGTGCCGCGTTCCTTGTTCAGTTCGAACAGCAAGTCGCTGATGCGCTCGCCGGTGTGGCTGTCGAGGTTGCCGGTGGGTTCGTCGGCGAACAGCACGTCGGGCTCGGCAGCGAAGGCGCGGGCAATCGCCACGCGCTGCTGTTCACCACCGGAGAGCTGGCGCGGCGAGTGCGTCAGGCGCTGGCCGAGGCCGACGCGCTGCAACAATTCAGTGGCGCGCTCACGGGCGTCCTTGCGGCCATCGAGCTCCAGCGGCAGCATGACATTTTCCAGCGCGTTGAGGCTGTCGAGCAACTGGAACGACTGAAAGACGAAGCCTACGTGCTCGGCACGGATGCGCGCGCGCTGGTCCTCGTCGAGACTGCTCAGGCCTTGTCCGGCGAGAATGACTTCGCCGCTGCTCGGCAAATCGAGGCCGGCGAGCAGGCCGAGCAGGGTGGATTTGCCGGAACCGGACGCGCCGACGATGGCCAGGCTGTCGCCCTGGTTCAGTTCCAGGCTGAGTTCGTGCAGGATAGTCAGTTCACCTTCCGCGCTGGGAACCACTTTGCTGAGGTTCTTCGCGGTGAGAATGCTTGCGCCCATGGAGAATCCGATGCGTGTGTGGTTTTTGAGTGCTGGCCTGGCCTTGATGTGCATGGCCCAGAACGCAGCGGCGGGTACTGTCCTGATCGTTGGCGATAGTATCAGCGCCGGTTTCGGACTGGATACCCGCCTGGGGTGGGTATCGCTGCTCGAGCAACGGCTCAAGGCTGAAGGTTTTGACGACAAAGTGGTCAATGCCTCCATCAGCGGTGACACCAGTGCCGGAGGCCAGGCGCGCCTGCCGGCGCTGCTTGCAGAGCATAAGCCGGAACTGGTGATCCTCGAATTGGGCGGCAATGACGGCCTGCGCGGAATGCCGCCAACGCAATTGCAACAAAACCTTGCGGCAATGATCGACCGCTCGCGCCAGACCGGTGCCAAGGTGCTCCTGCTCGGCATGCAATTGCCGCCGAACTACGGCAAGCGTTACACCGAGGCCTTTGCCGAGGTCTACGGCAAACTTGCGGACGAGAAAAACATCCCGCTGGTACCGTTTTTCCTCGAAGGCGTGGGCGGGCATCCCGAGCTGATGCAGGCCGATGGTCTGCACCCGGCAGTCGGGGCTCAGGGCAAGTTGCTGGAAAATGTCTGGCCGACGCTAAAACCGCTGTTATGAGGCTTTTCTAGTGGCAGGCTTTCGGCTAATGTGGCGCCCCCTTATTTGGAGCCCCCGATGCCGCGTCCTGCCTGGTCCCTGTTTGCCTACCAACTGATCGAGCCTGACGAACAGCTGGATCTGTTCGCCTGCCAGGAAGTGCGGGTGCATCTGGTGACCCGTCAGCTCGAACTCGGAGGCTCGGCCGACCGTACGTTGTGCGGCAGTCTGTTGCCGGCGCAGCCGCGCTGGTCCAGCGTCGATCGCCGGGTGTTCCAGGATCAGCGTCTGTGTTCGTTGTGCCGGGCGATTCTCGAGTCGCAAAAACGTGGCACCTCGCCGATCTGGCCTGAGTTGCGTTTCGAGCTCTAGGACCAACAGATCGCAGTCTGCGGCAGTGCCTGCATGAAGACTTCTGGCTGCCCATCGGCGCATCTCCCCGAATTCCCGAGGTGCGGTGTACAATCGCGCCCTTATACCCCTTGTTGATCATGCGAAGGATTTTCCGGATGTTGCCGCGCTTTCCTGCCGTCACCCGCTGCCTGTCACTTGCCGCCCTGTGTGTGGCCGGTCCCGTTGCTGCATTGGAGTTTCCCCTGCCACCGCCTGGTGAGGACATCATCGGCCAGGTGCAGGTGATCAAGGCCAAGTACGAAGACACCTTCGCTGACCTGGGGACCAAGTACGACCTGGGCTATTCGGAAATGGTCGCGGCCAACCCGGGTGTCGATGCCTGGCTGCCGGGCGCGGGTACTGAAATCGTTCTGCCGACGCGGTTCATTCTGCCGCCGGGGCCGCGCGAGGGCATCGTGATCAACCTCGCCGAATACCGTCTCTACTACTACCCGAAAGGCCGGAACGTGGTGTACACCTTCCCGCTGGGTATCGGCCGTGAAGGGTGGGGTTCGCCAATCGCGCATACCTCGATCACCGCCAAGACGCCGAACCCGACCTGGACCCCTCCTGCGTCGATCAAGGCCGAGCACGCCGCCGATGGTGATCCGCTGCCGAACGTGGTGCCGGCCGGTCCTGACAATCCGCTGGGCCCGTTCAAGTTCACCCTGGGCACCCCGGGCTACCTGATCCACGGCTCGAACAAGAAGTTCGGCATCGGCATGCGCACCAGCCACGGCTGCTTCCGGATGTTCAACAACAACGTCCTGGAAATGGCGGCCATGGTGCCGGTCGGCACTTCGGTGCGCATCCTCAATGACGCGTACAAGTTCGGCAGCAGTGGCGGCAAGGTCTATCTGGAAGCGCACACGCCAATCGACGACAAGGGCAATCCGTCGGTAGTCGACAAGCACACGGCGGTGATCAACGCGATGCTCAAGCGCGAAGACGTGACCAACAATCTGCGCGTGAACTGGGATGTGGTGCGTGATGTGGTGGCGGCCGAAGACGGTCTGCCAACCGAAATCGGCACGCCGAATACCTCGGCTCCGATTGTCTCGAGTGCGCCAATCGACCTGCAGCAATAAGGCCGACCCAGACCCGCCGATGCAAGAAGCGTCGGCGGGTTTTTTATTGTCCGGACAAAAGCTGCAGGCACAAAAAAGCCGACCCAGAAACTGGGTCGGCTTGATAACAATCCCGAGGGATTATTACTTGCGGCTAGCTTTGTCCAGCATACGCAGAGCACGCTCGTTAGCTTCGTCAGCAGTCTGTTGTGCTTTTTGAGCAGCAGCCAGAGCTTCATCAGCTTTACGGTATGCTTCGTCTGCACGAGCCTGGGCGCGAGCAGCTGCGTCTTCAGTAGCGGTCAGACGTGCTTCGGTTTCTTTCGATGCGCTGCTGCAACCGGTAGCCAGAACTGCGGCCAGAGCCAGAGCAGAGAATTTCAGAACGTTGTTCATCGTGTTCCCCTTCAAGGACTTTCAATTAAGTGGCTTTCTCCTCCGATTGAGGAAATAGCCGGCGTACATACTACCCATTACTTGTAGTAAGTAAACTGACGTAGCGCAAGAAGCAAAAAAAATTGTAGGCGTTGATTCTTTTTCGAGCAACTTTTAACCGGGCTGATTAAAAAATATCCAGCTGCAAGCCCCTGCCTGAGCGAGTTAATGAGAAAAAGTTCCCGCTGTCACGTGCTGTTTTCGGCGTCTTGCACCAAGTCTGCCTAGATGAATTCGTCTACACTTTTGTTCCGATTTTGCATGACGCCTCACATATCTTTGTCGCTCTTGAGGTGACTTTAAAGAAGAGCCTGCGTCTTAAGTCTCGACATCCGGCAATGTTCAGGTGAGCGCCTCGGGATATGTTCCCCGCGCCTGCCACTACGCCCATCGGAGTTATCCGTACAACCTGCACGATGACGAGCGCACCTTGAGCATTTTTGCCAATGGTGCCTACTATTTATCACGTGCTCGGTTGCGCGAGATCGGTGTGGCTTTTCTCGGTGTCCATCAGGCACGGGGTGGCGTAGATGTTCCTTCGCCGGAAAAACATCGGTAAGGTAGGGGTCAGAATTCAAGACCCGCGAGGAGTAGTGATGAGCGAGGCGTTGTCCATCCACCATGACCAGGCTGGTCATCAGTTCGAGACCAATGTGGACGGTCATCGTGCCTACCTGACCTATATGGATCTGGGGAAACAGACCCTGGATATCTACCGCACCTTCGTGCCCAACGCCCTGCGCGGTCGAGGCATCGCGGCAGCGCTGACCGAAAGCGCGCTGCAGTACGCCGAGGAAATGGGTTACACGGTGATTCCTTCGTGCTCCTACGTCGAGCGCTATATGGAGCGCCATCAGAAGCGCGCGGCGAAAATCTGATAACCCCCTACACACAAAAACGCCGGGCAATGCCCGGCGTTTTTTTATGCCTGCGAAACGCTGATCAGCTGCGCTGACGCTTCGGCAGCACATCCTTGAGCTTGGCGTGCATGCTGCGCAGGGTGTTCTCGGTGGCGGACCAGTCGATGCAGGCATCGGTGATCGACACGCCGTATTGCAGGTCGGCGAGGTCTTTCGGGATGGCCTGGCAGCCCCAGTTCAGATGGCTCTCGACCATCAGGCCAATGATCGACTGGTTGCCTTCGAGGATCTGGTTGGCGACGTTCTCCATCACCAGCGGTTGCAGAGCCGGATCCTTGTTGGAATTGGCGTGGCTGCAATCGACCATGATGTTCGGCTTGATCTTCGCCTTGTTCAGCGCCTGTTCGCACAGGGCGACGCTGACCGAATCGTAGTTCGGCTTGCCATTGCCGCCACGCAGCACCACGTGACCGTAGGCGTTGCCCTTGGTGGTGACGATCGACACGCCACCTTCCTGGTTGATACCGAGGAAACGGTGCGGGCTGGAAACCGACTGCAGGGCGTTGATCGCCACGGTCAGGCCGCCATCGGTGCCGTTCTTGAAGCCGACAGCCGAAGACAGGCCGGAAGCCATTTCACGGTGGGTCTGGGATTCGGTGGTACGCGCGCCGATGGCCGACCAACTGATCAGATCCTGCAGGTACTGCGGGGAGATCGGATCGAGGGCTTCGGTGGCGGTCGGCAGGCCTTTCTCGGCCAGGTCCAGCAGCAACTGGCGACCAATGTGCAGGCCGTCCTGAATCTTGAACGAGTCATCCAGGTACGGATCGTTGATCAGGCCTTTCCAGCCGACGGTGGTCCGTGGCTTCTCGAAATACACGCGCATGACCAGATACAGGGTGTCGGAGACTTCCTCCGCCAGCACCTTGAGGCGGTCGGCGTATTCGTGGGCAGCCTTGATATCGTGGATCGAGCACGGGCCGATCACTACGAACAGACGGTGGTCGGTGCCATCAAGAATGTTGCGAATGACTTCGCGGCCCTTGGTGACGGTGCGCAGGGCAGCGTCGCTCAGAGGGATATCACGCTTGAGCTGATCGGGAGTGATCAGGGTCTCGTTAGAGGCGACGTTTAGGTCGTTGATCGGTAAATCAGCCATCGTTTACTCGTCAGGTCACGGGTGCCGGCCGCCAGCGATCCCCGCGCGGCGGAGCACAGCAGATTTAAGCGCGTCGGGGAGCCGAACCTTAGCGCGTCAGACGCGGCTCGACAATGGGCAAGCGCCGCTTTAATCCAGCACTGGCTGGGCAAAAGCCTTGCGCACGCTGTCGTGGGAGAACTCGTTGGCGTGTTGTTCGACCCATTGCAGAGCCAGCGCCTGAATATCCTGCAGGTCGTCATGGGCCTCGTTCATGCGGCAATAACGTTCGATCTGGCACACCTGTTCGCCCATCCGGGCGCTGAACAGCGTCTGCTCATCAGTGAACGCGATCCCCACCAGATAGCCCTTTTTGCGCCGCAGACACCACGCGACATAGCCCGGATAACAGATCTCGGCGTTGAGTGTCGGCATGCGCACTTCAAGGGCGGTGCCGTGGCGCCAGGCGCGGTGATAATTGCAAGCGATCCCGCCGAGGCTGATAGTGTGCAGCTGTTGCCTGGAAATACACTCGGGCTTGAGCAAGGTTAATTCAACCGGCACTTCGTCCGGATGAGGAATGAAACGTCCCATGAGCACAGACTCCCTGTGTCGGCCATTTGACATTGTTTCCCCCAGTATAGTGGTCGAATCCGAGCTGACCGATTTCGACGCCGACCAGCGGCTGCTGGCGATGAGCGGTGTTTCGCTGGTGATTTTCACCAGTGTCGGCTGTTCCAGTTGCCGCTATGCCAGAGAGGTGTTGCCCGGGTTCGGGCTGGCGGTGGATCGCCTGTGCTGGATCGATGCGGGCAACAATGGCGGGCTGGTGGAGCGCTATCAGGTCTTTCATTTGCCGGCGCTATTTGTGGTGCGCGACGGCGAGTTCTTTGGAGCATTGCACACGCGCCTGGCCGCCGCTGCGCTGAACGCGGCAGTTACGCAGGCGCTGGGTCGAATTGCAGAGGAGTTGCCATAGATGGTGGGAGCACACAGCAAACCGGTGATCGGGATTATCGGCACCGGCGCAATTGGCGGGTTTTACGGTTTGATGCTGGCGCGCGCCGGTTTCGATGTGCACTTTTTACTGCGCAGTGAGTTTTCAGCGGTGGCCGAGCGGGGGTTGCAAGTGGACAGTGCCGTGCATGGCACGCTGACACTGAACCCGGTGCAAGCGTATGCCAAGGCCGAGGACATGCCGGCCTGCGACTGGTTGCTGGTCGGCGCCAAGACCACCAGCAGCGCGGGTCTGGCCCCGGCGATCATTGCCGCGGCCAGGCCCGGCGCGAAAGTGCTGGTGCTGCAGAACGGTCTGGACGTCGAAGACAGCTTGCGTGAGCTGCTACCCGACTCCCTGCATCTGCTCGGCGGTCTGTGCCTGATCTGCGTGCATCGCGAAGGCCCGGGGCACATCACCCATCAGGCCTTGGGGGCGGTGAACGTCGGCTATCACAGCGGCCCGGCGACGGACGATGCGGCGCGCATGGCGCTCGTTGACGAGGGCGCCAGTCTGTTCCGCGCCGCCGGTATCGATTCGCAGGCGATGGCCAATCTGCAACAGGCGCGCTGGCAGAAACTGGTGTGGAATATTCCCTACAACGGTCTCTCGGTGTTGCTCGGTGCCGGTACCACGCCGCTGATGGCCGACGCTGACAGTCGCGCGTTGATTCAGGCATTGATGGCTGAAGTCGTGAAGGGCGCCAAGGCTTGCGGTCACGATATGCCGCCCGGTTACGCCGAGTACTTGTTCACAATGACCGAGAAAATGCCCGATTACTGGCCGAGCATGTACCACGATTTTCTGCACAAACGGCCGCTGGAGCTGGAAGCGATTTACGCCCGGCCATTGGCCGCCGCCAAGGCGGCAGGATGTGAATTGCCACGAATCGATGCGCTGCATCGCACGTTGGGTTTCATCGACCGACGCAACTCCTGAGTCGGTTTTTTGCGGGAGTGGGGGAAGGCATGGCCAAGAACATCGATGACAAACTGGTGCTGGCGATTTCGTCTCGCGCCTTGTTCGATCTGAGCGAGAGTCACAAGGTCTACCTGTCGAGCGGCGTTGAAGCCTATCGGCAATACCAGATCGAACACGAAGACGAAATTCTCGCCCCCGGCGATGCGTTCCCGCTGGTGGAAAAACTCCTGAGCCTCAACAGTCGCCTCGACCGCGCCCGGGTCGAGGTGATTCTGGTTTCGCGCAACAGTGCCGATACCGGCCTGCGCGCGTTCAATTCGATTCATCACTACGGGCTGGACATTTCCCGGGCGGCCTTCGTCGGCGGACGCAGCCCGTATCCGTATCTCAAGGCCTTTGGCTGTGACCTGTTTCTGTCCACGCACGCCGAGGACGTGCGCGCCGCACTGGATGCCGGATTTGCTGCAGCGACAATTCTGTCTGGTGGCGCCAGCCGTGCCGCGAGTGATGAGTTGCGCATCGCCTTCGACGGTGACGCGGTGTTGTTCTCCGACGAATCCGAGCGCATTTATCAGTCCGGCGGGCTGGAGGCGTTCCAGGCGAAGGAACGCGAGTCGGCACGCGAGCCATTGCGCGGTGGGCCGTTCAAAGGTTTTCTGGCGGCGCTCAATGCGCTGCAACGCGAGTTCCCGGAGGACGACTGCCCGATCCGCACGGCGCTGGTCACCGCGCGTTCGGCACCGGCCCATGAGCGGGTGATCCGCACCTTGCGCGAGTGGGATATCCGCCTCGACGAGTCGCTGTTCCTCGGCGGTCTGACCAAATCGGCATTCCTCGAAGCCTTTGCCGCCGACGTGTTTTTCGACGATCAGGCCGGGCACTGCGAGCTCGCCCGTGAAGTGGTCGCCACCGGCCATGTGCCGCATGGCATCAGCAACGAAACGTCGATCTAAAGCCCCTGTGCTTCAAGACGTTGCGTCGCACGTCGTAGTCGCCAAGGCACTGCTAAGCTGAATCAAATCTCCGCCATGTTGGCACGCGAGGAGGTCATATGATTCGTTCGATGCTGTATGCCACTGACCTCGGTCTGTACGCACCGTTAGTGATGCAGCATGCCCTGGCACTGGCGCGGACATTCAATGCCGACTTGTACGTGGTGCATGCAGTGGAGCCCATGGGGCTGTTTGCCGAGTCGGTATTGCAGAGTTATCTCGACGAACAGGCATTGAACGAATTTCACAGTCAGGGTCTGAAAACTGTCATCGCCAGTATCGAGCAACGGGTGCTGGACAGCTTTCGTGAGGAACTGGGGGACGAGGGCGAGCAGGATCTGCAGCGGATTTGCGCGGTTCGGGTGGTGCAGGGCGATCCGGCGCAGGTGATTCTCGACCAGGTGCAGAAACTCTCTGTGGATTTGTTGATCGTAGGCACTCACAGTCACGGCGTAGGGGCGGAAACGCCTTTGGGGCGCACGGCGACCCGGGTCCTGCAATTGGCCAAGGTGCCGGTCTATCTGGTGCCGTTGGTGGAGCGTCGGCGCCGGGGGGATCGCTGAAGCGGGAATAATGGCGTTTTGATAAAAAAGTTCTAGATTTATTCATCAAACCATTAATATAGTTATATACCGTCGCTGATGCCCGTGGCGTCTACCTGCTTTGAGGGATACATATGAAGCTTCAACAATTGCGCTACATCTGGGAAGTGGCGCACCACGACCTCAACGTTTCCGCTACCGCCCAAAGCCTTTACACCTCGCAACCGGGTATCAGTAAACAGATCCGTCTGCTGGAAGACGAACTTGGCGTTGAAGTGTTTGCCCGCAGTGGCAAACACCTGACCCGCGTCACCCCGGCCGGCGAGCGCATCATCACCACCGCAGGCGAAATCCTGCGCAAGGTCGAAAGCATCAAGCAGATCGCTCAGGAATTCTCCAACGAGAAGAAAGGTACCCTGTCGATCGCCACCACCCACACCCAGGCACGTTACGCATTGCCGCCGGTGATCAGCAATTTCATCAAGCAATACCCGGACGTGGCGCTGCACATGCACCAAGGGTCGCCGATGCAGATCGCCGAGATGGCCGCTGACGGCACGGTTGATTTCGCCATCGCCACCGAAGCGCTGGAGCTGTTCGGTGATCTGGTGATGATGCCGTGCTATCGCTGGAATCGTTGCGTGGTCGTGCCTCAGGGCCACCCGCTGACCAAGTTGCCGAAGCTGACCCTCGAAGCGCTGGCCGAATACCCGATCGTGACGTACGTGTTCGGTTTCACCGGCCGTTCGAAACTCGACGAAGCCTTCAGTCATCGTGGCCTGACGCCGAAAGTAGTGTTTACCGCCGCCGACGCCGACGTGATCAAAACTTACGTGCGTCTGGGTCTGGGTGTGGGCATCGTCGCCAAAATGGCGGTCGACACCAAGCTCGATAACGACCTGGTGGTGCTGGATGCCAGCGAACTGTTCGAGTCGAGCATCACCAAGATCGGTTTCCGTCGCGGTACGTTCCTGCGTGGTTTCATGTGCGACTTCATCGAGAAGTTCGCCCCGCACCTGACCCGCGAAGTGATGGCCAAAGCCATCCAGTGTCACAACAAGCAGGAACTGGAAGAGCTGTTCGACGGCGTCGAATTGCCGGTCCACTAAGTCCCCGCCTCAAAGCACCTCGGTGACAGCGAACTGTTGCCGGGTGCCTGCCACCAGAATCTCCACCTCATCGCCCTCGAGCTTGCCCAGCAGGCTTTTGCCCAGCGGCGAGCGTGGGCTGATGACGGTAATCGGCTGACCCACCACATCGACTTTCAGGCCCGCTGCATCCGGGGCCAGAAACAGCCATTGTTCGCGACCCTTTTCGTCTTCCAGACCAAGCAGGGCGCCGATCTCGATGCCGCGATGTTCGTCGTAGGCGCGCAGCGTCAGGTTCTGGCATAGCGCCAGTGACTGTCGGATTTCCTCGACGCGTTTCGCCTGACCCGCCGCCAGATAGGAAGCCTCAAGTCCGAGGGTGTCGTACTTGTTCTCGGCGATGTTTTCTTCGTGGGTCGCGGTTTCATAAGCGGTCTGCGCGGCGCGCTCGGCGATGTCGAGGTCGGCGCGCAGTTTGTCGAGGATCAGTTGGTGGACGGTGTGTTTGTTCATGATCAATCGCAGAATTGCAAAACGTTGGCGCGGCTCTTTTCGCTCGGCGCAGTCTGGTCCTGTTGCAGCCAGAACTGGCATTTCGGATTCGACTGGTTGCGACTGCTGCCGCGAGCCTGATCCAGGCGTGCCTGCTGCTCGTTCTTGCGCAGGTTCTCTTCGTACTGCTCGAACAGCGGACTCTGTGGCGGAATGTCCGGTTGCACCTGGACGGCCGCTGGCGGCTTGGCCAGTTGCTGCACGGCCTGGGCAACCGGCGCCAGTTGTTCGGTCAATACAAAACGCGAAATCAGCCAGCAGGTCAGGGCGATGGCCAGAAAGCCCAGCCACATGCCCAGGGCAATACTGCCGGTCAGTTGCAGCGCGCTAAGCTGAACGGGCAAGGGACGACGCGGGTCGGGACGATAGGGCATGGCTGCCTCCTGGCGGATGATTGCGGGCAAGTGGCGATTGTCGCACGAAGATTAATCGCCGTCGGCTCTTCTGCGCGAGGTCATTTATGCGGACAATCAGCGCTTTTGCCAACGGGAGTCTTGCATGTCGGTACCGAAAACCCGCTGGGATATTTTTTGCACCGTGGTCGACAACTATGGCGACATCGGCGTGACATGGCGTCTGGCCCGGCAACTGGTGGCCGAACATGGACTGGCAGTGCGCTTGTGGGTTGATGACCTGCGCGCCTTCGAACGCATCTGCCCCGAGATCGACATCCACCTTGCGCAGCAATCGCAGCAGGGCGTCGAGGTGTGGCACTGGCCGAGCGACTGGCCGCAGACGGAAGCGGCGGACGTGGTGATCGCCGCGTTTGCTTGTCAGTTGCCAGCTGCTTATATGGACGCCATGGCCGAGCGGCAACAGCCGCCGCTGTGGATGAACCTCGATTATCTCAGCGCTGAAGACTGGGTCACCGGTTGTCACGGTTTACCGTCGGTGAAGTACAAGTCGGTGCAGAAATTCTTTTTCTTTCCCGGATTTCGACCTGGGACCGGCGGCTTGCTGCGTGAAAGCGGTCTGCTTGAGCGGCGCCGGCAATTTCAGCAGGACGCGGCTGCGCAGCGACAATTCCTGCAAGGCCTGGGCGTAGATCGCGCAGCGGACGCACTGCTGATCTCGTTGTTCGCCTATGAAAATGCCGGGCTGGACAGTTGGCTGGATGCGTTGGCGGCCGACAGCACGCCGACCCATCTGCTGGTGCCGGAAGGGCGGATTCTTGGTGACGTTGCGCGCTGGCTCGGGGTCGATGCGTTGGCTGTCGGCGATCTGGACGTGCGTCAGGCACTGACGGTGCAGGTGCTGCCGTTTGTCCGTCAGGATCAATACGATCAGTTGTTGTGGTGCTGCGATTTCAACGCGGTGCGCGGGGAGGACTCGTTTGTTCGCGCACAATGGGCTGGGCGACCGATGCTCTGGCACATTTATCAGCAGGACGAAGACATCCACCTCGACAAGCTCGATGCCTTTCTCGCGCTCTACACCAAAGGGCTTTCGCCGGCCGCTGCCGAGGCGATGAACGGTCTGTGGCGGGCCTGGAGTGCCGGGCAACCGATCGGCGAGCACTGGCTCAAGGCCCGTAAACACTGGCCAGAGCTGCAGGAAAACGCCGAGGCGTGGTGTCTGGAACAAGGCTTGCAGGCGGATCTTGCCACGGCGCTGGTACAGTTTTACCTAAATTGGATATGATACGCGGCCTAGATTTTTGTAAATCCCATCCAAATTCGGATATTCGCAATGAAAACTGGTAAAGAACTCAAACCCGGTACCGTGATCCGTATCGACAACGATCCTTGGCTGGTTCAGAAAGCTGAATTCACCAAGTCGGGCCGTAACAGCGCGATCATGAAGACCAAGCTGAAGAACCTGCTGACCGGTTACAAGACCGAAACCGTTTACGGTGCGGACGACAAGCTGGACGACGTGATCCTGGATCGTAAAGAAGCCACCCTGTCTTTCATCAGCGGTGACACCTACACGTTCATGGACACCACTGACTACACCATGTACGAGCTGAACGCCGAAGACATCGAAAGCGTTCTGCCTTTCGTTGAAGAAGGCATGACCGACGTTTGCGAAGCCGTGTTCTTCGAAGAGCGTCTGGTGTCCGTAGAACTGCCGACCACCATCGTGCGTCAGGTTGACTACACCGAAGGTTCCGCTCGCGGTGACACTTCCGGCAAGGTGATGAAGCCTGCCAAACTGAAGAACGGTACCGAGCTGTCGGTTGCTGACTTCATCGAAATCGGCGACATGATCGAGATCGATACCCGCGAAGGCGGTTCCTACAAAGGCCGTGCCAAATAAGCACTGCTTTTTACGGAAAGAAAAAGCCCGACCATTGAGTCGGGCTTTTTTGTGCCTGCGATTCCACGTCTACCCCTGAACCCTGTGGGAGCGAGCTTGCTCGCGAATGCGGTGTGTCATTCAACAAACAGGTTGTCTGACCGGGCTTGTTCGCGAGCAAGCCCGCTCCCACAGTGGTTTGGCGTTGTTCTCAAACGGTGGTGTGCAGACGTACGTCAACGTTGCCACGGGTCGCGTTGGAGTACGGGCAGACTTGATGCGCCGCTTCGACCAGGCTTTGTGCGTCAGCCTGTTCCAGTCCCGGCAGATTGATGTGCAGGTCGATGTCCAGACCGAAACCGCCAGGAATCTGGCCGATACCGACGTGAGCGGTGATCGAGGCATCGTCGGGGATTTTGCGTTTGGTCTGACTGGCAACGAATTTCAGCGCGCCGATGAAGCAGGCCGAGTAGCCGGCAGCGAACAGTTGCTCAGGGTTGGTGGCCGCGCCGCCGGCACCGCCGAGTTCTTTCGGAGTAGCCAGTTTGACGTCGAGGATGTTGTCGCTGGAGATCGCACGACCATCACGGCCGCCAGTGGAGGTTGCGATTGCAGTGTAGAGAGTTTGCATGGTGTGGGCCTCGTTGGGTGTCTGTTTTTGCGCTAATTGTTTGCGCGCTAAGTAAGTGCGAGATGAATGTAGCTCGCTAATGTTTAGTGCGCAAGATAAATTTGTAGAGAAAATCGGATCAGTAATGAAGAAGGGTGATATGGCCGGCTGAAAGGCCTGTTTTAGAGCGGTCGAAGACGTATCAAAGCCAAAAAAATAATTTTTACGGCATCAATATCTTCAGATCAGCAGGGGATCTTGGTGGGAGCGAGCAGGCTCGCTCCCACAAGGGAAAGTCAGGTGGGCTTAGTTAAGGCTGTCTTGCAGATGGCTGCGCAGGGCTTGCAGCTCAGATTGAAGATTCTGCAAGCGTTCTAGGGTGAAACCACTGGCGCCCAAGATGCATTGCGGAACGCTTTTGGCCTGCTCACGAAGAGCCCGGCCCTGCGCGGTCAGTTCGACGATCACCACCCGTTCGTCTTCACGGCCGCGGGTTCGGCTGAGCAAACCCTCACCTTCCAGCCGCTTGAGCAGCGGGGTCAGCGAGCCCGGATCGGTCAGCAGGCGCGTGCTGATTTCTCCGACGGTCAAACCATCCTTCTCCCACAGCACCATCATCGCCAGGTATTGCGGATACGTCAGGCCAAGCGCTTGCAACAGTGGCTTGTAGACCTTGGTCATCATCAGCGAAGTGGAATGCAGGGCGAAGCAGGCCTGATTGTCGAGCAGCAGGTCGTCGCAGGTGTCGCGTTCGGTGGTCATGGCAAAGCCTTGTTCGGTGATGGGCTTGAATCTAGCGCCCGAATGTTTAATGCGCCAGATAATTATCCAGAATCTAGTGCCGGCCCAGTTCGCGCTGTAGCGCAATATCCCACGGCGGCACCGGGCTGAAGCGGGTCTTGAGGTATTCCAGCAGCAGGCGGCTACGCGAATGGGTCTGTTGTTCCATGCGCAGCGCATAGATGCCGGTGGTCTCTGGTGGCGGTAGGCCGTTCTCGCAGAACAGCGGCAGCAGTTCGCCGCGCAGCAGGTATTCGCTGGCCAGCCAGGTCGGCAAATGCGCGATGCCCAGTCCGGCGAGTGCACCGCACACCAGCGCTTCGGCATTGTTGGCGCTCATGCGGATGCGCGCGGGGCGATGCAGTTGCATTTGCCCGTCCAGTTCGAAGCGCCAGGCGAAGGGCGGGGCGAGACCTTCCCAATCCAGCCCGTCATGTTCACTCAACTGCGCGGGATGGCGCGGTGCGCCACGGCGTTTGAGGTAATCGGGGCTGGCACAGGCAATGCGTACCATGCTCGCCAGCGGCGTGGCGACCAGCCGTGTATCGGCCATTTGCCCGGCGCGCAGCACCAGATCGACTTTGCCCAGATTCGAGCCGTGCATGTCAATAAAGCTGTCGATCAGGTGCAATTGCACGTCGAGGCCCGGGTACAGCACCAGAAAGTCAGCGATGACCGGCGCGAGATGGCGGCGACCAAAAGCGGCAGGGGCATCGATGCGGATCAAGCCTTCCGGCGCACTGCTCAACGACACCGCTTCGGCGCGGGCCAGTTGCAGCTCGCTGACGATGCGCCGCGCCCGCTCGGCAAACGCCAAACCCGCCGGAGTTGCCCTTACGACGTGGGTGCTGCGAATGAACAACTGGCTGCCAACCGCGCTTTCCAGGCTGTCGATGCGCCGCGCCACGGCGGAAGGCGTCAGCGGATGACGACGGGAAGCTGCAGAAAAACTGCCGCTTTCCAGCACATCGAGAAACAGCCCGAGCTGTTCGGTCAACTGATTGGGATTCATGAGTGTTTCGGTGCTTGTGCGAAATTGGCATAGCCATTGTGCGTTGCTGTGCGTTTCCCCGCCAGCCTCTACTGCGTAGGATGAATCGCCTGACGGATGAGGACATCGCTGTGATCGAGTTTTTGTTGTACCTGCTGTTTGGCGCCGCCCTAGGGACACTGGGCGGGATCTTCGGCATCGGCGGTGGTTTGATCGCCATCCCGCTGCTGGGCGTGTGGTTTGGCCTCGATCAGCAGATCGCCCAAGGCACGGCGCTGGTGATGGTGGTGCCCAACGTGATGCTGGCGCTGTGGCGCTATCATCAGCGCAATCGCATCGAATTGCGTCATGCGCTGCCGCTGGCGGTCATGGGTTTTTGCTTTGCGTGGATCGGTTCGATCTGGGCGGTGGGCATTGATGCGCAAACCATGCGGATCGGTTTTGTCGCTTTCCTCGTGGTGCTCTCGGCGTACAACCTGCTGAAGATGTTCGGCAAAAAAACGGCAGTGAGCTCAGAGATGCGTTACTCATGGCCATGGCTGGGTGTGCTTGGCGCGGCGTCCGGAACCATGGGCGGTCTGTTCGGTGTCGGCGGGGCCGTGGTGGCGACGCCGGTCCTCACCAGTCTGTTCGGCACGAGCCAGGTGGTTGCTCAAGGCCTGTCGCTGGCACTGGCGCTGCCCAGCACCGGCGTAACCCTGGTGACCTATGCGGTGCATCACGAGGTCGACTGGATGATCGGCCTGCCCTTGGCCATCGGCGGTCTGGCGAGCATCAGTTGGGGCGTCAAAGTCGCCCACGCCATGCCGGAGAAACTGCTGCGCGGGCTGTTCTGCGGTTTCCTGGTGCTGTGTGCGGTGATGCTCGCGTTTAAAGTTTGAAGCCTTCAACGATGTGCTCGGCCAGGCATTCGGTGATCGGCGACGGGTTGTTCAGGTTGCGGATCAGCATGATGCTGGCCTCGGGCAGCAGCGGCAGGTCTTCGTTGGCTCCGAGAATACGCATGTCCGGGGTGATCAAACTCTCCAGTTGCGCGGTGATCGCCAGACCCGCGCTCACCACCGCCATCAGTGCCGACAGGCTGGTGCTGTTGTAGGCGATGCGGTAATCGCGGCCCATCGCGTCCAGCGCATTGCAAGCCCACAAGCGGCAGAAACAATCACTGTTGAACATCGCCAGCGGCAGCGGCGTCTGCTCGTGCGCGCTGAAATTCTGCGCCTCGGCCCAGACGAAACGCTCTTTGCGCAGCAACTGGCCGATCTCGTTGCCCGGCTCGCGGGTGACGATCGACAAGTCCAGATCGGTGCGCTGCAACAGCTGTTTGCTGGACTCGCAATGCACTTCGATCTGGATCAGCGGGTAGAACTGCGCGAATCGCGACAGGATCCCCGGCAGAAACCGCATCACGTAATCGTCCGGCGTACCGATGCGCACGGTGCCGACCATGTGCGGCTCGCGCAGGGTGTTGAACACTTCGCTGTGCAATTTCAGGATGCGTCGCGCATAACCCAGCAACACTTGGCCTTCGGCGGTCAGGCGTACCTGGCGGCCGTCGCGCTCGAACAGCTGACGCTGTAACACGTCTTCTTCCAGACGCTTCATCTGCATGCTCACCGCCGATTGCGTGCGGTTGACCATTTCGCCGGCACGGGTAAAACCGCCCTGATCGGCAATCGCGACGAAGGTGCGCAGGACATCGGTATCGATACTGGGGTAGGCCGACAATTGATGAATCTCCGTGATGAATGCCATCAGAAACATTCGTTGGATTGATCTTAGCGCCAGCGCGAGACTTGAGCCATCCACAAGGAGGGCAACACGATGAAAGGTCAAAGAGAGTATGTAGACGACACAAAATTTTCCGGCCACGGCCATATCGTTTCCGATCTGCTGCACAAGTTCAGCCGCTGGTACGAACTGCACCGTGAGCGCGAGTTGCTCGCCAGTCTGAGCGACGAAGCGCTGAAGGACATCGGGGTCAGTCGGGCCGACGTCGAGCACGAGGCCATTCGGCCGTTCTGGGACGATCCGATGCATAAATGATCGGCGCCTTACTACACAAACCACTTTCAGGTGAGGTAGGTTGCGAGCAGACAAGGAGATGCTCATGCCCGCGACTCTGGCCTTTTCCCTCAAACAGGCGCGACGTCTGGCGCTGGCTGCCCAAGGGTTCAATGGGCGCCAGCCGCCGACCGTCAAGGCGCCGCAACTCAACCGGCTGATCGAACGGCTGGGTCTGCTGCAGATCGACTCCGTCAACGCCGTGGTGCGCTCGCACTACCTGCCGCTGTTTTCCCGTTTGGGTTCCTATTCCGCTGATTTGCTCGACCAGGCCGCCTGGAGTTCGGGGCGACGTCGCACGTTGTTCGAGTACTGGGGTCATGAAGCGTCGTTGCTGCCATTGAGCATGTATCCGTTGATGGGGTGGCGCATGCAGCGGGCAAGGAATGGCAGGGACATTTATCAGCAACTGGCAAAGTTTGGTCTGGAGCAGCAGAGCGTTGTGCGCCGGGTCTTGAGTGCGGTCGAGGAGCGTGGTGCATTGGGTGCCGGCAGTCTGTCGACCCGCGAGGACAAGGCCGGGCAGTGGTGGGACTGGAGTGCGGAAAAGCATGCGTTGGAATGGTTGTTCGCTGCGGGTGAAGTGACCGTGGCCGGTCGCCGCGGTTTTGAGCGTTTGTACGATTTGCCGGAGCGGGTCATTCCCTCCTCGATTCTGCAACAAGCTTTACCTGACGAGGCTGAGGCGCAACGTGGTTTGTTGCTGCACGCGGCGCAGGCACTCGGCGTCGGTACGGAAAAGGATCTGCGGGATTATTTCCGCTTGAATCCTGGCGATGCGCGCCCGCGTCTGGCGGAACTGGTCGAGGACGGACAGTTGCAGACCTGTGAAGTCGCTGGCTGGCGACAGATTGCCTACTGCCTGCCGCAGTCGAAAGTCCCACGTAAAGTCATCGCCAGTGCACTGTTGTCGCCGTTCGATTCGTTGATCTGGGAACGCAGTCGCACCGAGCGGCTGTTTGATTTCCGCTATCGGTTGGAGATCTATACGCCGCAAGACAAGCGGGTCTATGGCTATTACGTGCTGCCGTTCTTGCACAACGAGCGGATTGCCGCGCGGGTCGACCTGCGGGCCGAGCGAGCGTCGGGGCGCCTGGCGGTGCACGCGGTGCATGAGGAAGAAACGGGACTGGACGAGGCGGGGATGCTGGCGCTGGCGTTGAATCTGCGGCAGATGGCCGATTGGCTGGGGCTTGCGCGGGTTCAGCTTAATTGTCAGCGTGAGAGTGCGGCGCGGTTGCGGGTGGCGTTGGCGCAAATCGGCTGTGACTGAGCGGGCCTCTTCGCGAGCAGGCTCGCTCCCACAGAGATCTTTGGGTGATCTTGACCCCTGTAGGAGCTGCCGAAGGCTGCGATCTNAGATCAAGATCAAAAGATCGCAGCCTTCGGCAGCTCCTACAGGGATAGAGGTCAATCCATGCCTGCTGGCGATGGGGCGACTCGGTCTAGCGGCGGACCTGTTTCAGGGTTTCCGCAATCAAAAACGCCAGTTCCAGCGACTGATCGGCATTCATCCGCGGATCGCAGTGGGTGTGATAACGATCCGACAACCCGTCTTCCGTGATCGGCCGCGCGCCACCGATGCACTCGGTGACATTCTGCCCGGTCATCTCGATATGAATCCCGCCGGCATAAGTACCTTCGGCTTCATGCACCTGGAAGAACTGCTTCACCTCACCCAGGATCTGCGCGAAGTCGCGGGTCTTGTAGCCGCTGCTGGCCTTGATCGTGTTGCCATGCATCGGGTCGGAGCTCCACAGCACCTGCTTGCCTTCACGCTGTACCGCGCGGATCAGCGCCGGCAGGTGATCGCCGACCTTGTTCGCGCCCATCCGCGCAATCAGATTCAGGCGGCCGGGATCGTTGTCCGGGTTGAGCACGTCGATCAGGCGGATCAGGTCGTCCGGGTTCATGCTCGGGCCGACTTTGACGCCAATCGGGTTGTTCACCCCGCGCAGGAATTCGACGTGAGCACCGTCGAGCTGACGAGTACGGTCACCGATCCATAGCATGTGCGCCGAGCAATCGTAGTAATCGTTGGTCAGGCTGTCGCGACGCACGAACGCTTCTTCGTAGTTCAGCAGCAGTGCCTCGTGAGCGGTGAAGAAACTGGTTTCGCGCAGTTGCGGCGAGCTGTCCATGCCGCAGGCGCGCATGAATGCGAGGGTCTCATCGATGCGGTCGGCGAGGTGGCTGTATTTCTCGGCCAGTGCCGAGTTGGCGATGAAATCCAGGTTCCACTTGTGCACCTGATGCAGGTCGGCAAAGCCGCCCTGGGCAAAGGCGCGCAACAGGTTCAGGGTGGCGGTGGACTGGTGATAGGACTGCAGCAGGCGCTCCGGATCCGGCACGCGGCTCTTTTCGTCGAAACCGATGCCGTTGACGATGTCGCCACGGTAGGCGGGCAGGGTCACGCCGTCGAGGGTTTCGTCGTTGGCCGAGCGCGGCTTGGCGAACTGACCGGCCATGCGCCCGACCTTGACCACCGGACAACCGGCGGCGAAGGTCATGACGATCGCCATTTGCAGCAACACTTTAAAAGTGTCGCGAATCTTCGCCGCCGAGAACTCGGCAAAGCTTTCCGCGCAATCGCCGCCCTGCAAAAGGAACGCCCGGCCCTGAGTCACTTCGGCAAACTGGCGGCGCAGCTCGCGTGCTTCACCGGCAAACACCAGCGGCGGATAGCTGGCCAGGGTCTGCTCGACCTGGCGCAGATGCGCGGCGTCGGGGTATTGGGGTTGTTGCTGGATCGGCAGGGCGCGCCAGCTGTCAGGACTCCAGGGTTGGCTCATCACGGTCTCTAATGGGTTCTACGCACGGGAAGGCCATGGTAGCAGCAATTAGTGCGTGACCTGCTCCCGCCCCATCACCGACAATCGCCGCTTTGCCACGGCGCCGCAGCGGTGCCATCGCGTCACCGCGCCCGGTGACCATCAGGAGACGAAATGACTGAAGAGCGCGTCGAGCTGTTGCTCGCCGAGGTACAGGATGAGTTCGGCGTGATTCGCGTGCTGGAAGTGGCCGATTACCGCTTTCTGGAATTCGGCGATGCCATCGAGCAGAGCTGCGTGTTCACCGCCGATCCGAGCTGGCTGGAATACGACTACACCCGGGCGATGCTGATTGGCGCGTTGTGCCATGAACAACCGGAGAGCGCGCTGTTTCTTGGCCTCGGTGCCGGTACGCTGACCCAGGCCTGCCTCAAGTTCCTGCCGCTGGAAGATGTCGAAGCCATCGAACTGCGCCCGGACGTGCCGCGTTTGGCCATCGAATACCTGGGGCTGGATGACGATCCGCGTTTGTACATTCGGGTCGGCGATGCGCTGGAGTTGCTGCCGACGGCCGAGCCTGCGGATCTGATCTTTGTCGACCTGTACACCGATGTCGGCCCGGGTGTCGGGCATCTGGCCTGGAGTTTTCTCGGTGACTGTCAGAAGCGTTTGAATCCGGGCGGCTGGCTGGTGATCAACCAGTGGGCCACCGATGATGGCAAACCGTTGGGCGCCGCGTTGCTGCGTGGGCTCTACCATCGGCATTACTGGGAACTGCCGGTGAAGGAGGGCAATGTGATTCTGATTGTGCCGGCGGATCTCGATCAGGAGCTGGACATGCAGGCACTGACCGCCCGCGCTGAGGCGCTGGCGCCGCGGTTGGGGTATTCGTTGCAGTCGTTGATCAACAGTATTCGCCCAGCCACCTGAGTAGCGACTCGGTCAACTGTAGGAGCTGCCGAAGGCTGCGATCTTTTGACTTTGATTTTAGAAACAAGATCAAAAGATCGCAGCCTTCGGCAGCTCCTACAGGGGGGAGTTCATCAGATCCCTTTGAAGATGCCTGGCCGCCGCTCAACCAGCGAGCTGATGCCTTCCTTGGCATCCTCGCTCCCCAGCAACTTCTTCACCAGTGCCGGCAATCCTTGTGCCGCCGCCGTCTCCCCCTCATACCGTGCCTGCCGCGCCGACATCAGCGTCGCCTGCACCCCCAAGGGTGCCTGCCGGGCAATCCGCTCGGCCAGTTCGATCGCGCGGGGCAGCAGGTCCTCACTGGCCATTACTTCCTGTACCAAACCCAGGCGCAATGCATCATGCGCATCGAACTCATCGCCGGTCAGCAGCCAGCGCATGGCATTGCCCCAGCCGGCCACCTGATGAAAACGCAAGGTCGCACCACCAAAAGGAAAAATCCCCCGCTGCACTTCCATTTGCGCGAAGCGGGTATTGCTCGCACACAGGTTGATGTCAGCGGCCAGCATCAACTCGATGCCGATGGTCAGGCAGTAGCCCTGCGCGGCGACAATTACCGGTTTGCTGACCCGTGGACCAACGAAAACACCCCACGGGTCGCAACCGCCGGTCGGAACCTGCCAGCCTTCGGCGAGGGCGGCGCTGGCGTTGAGCAGATCCAGACCGGCGGTAAAGTGCTCGCCATGCCCGAACACCACGGCCACTCGCGCGTCACTGTCGGCCTCGAACTCACCGTAGGCCAGGCTCAGGTCATTGAGCAGATCGAGGTCGAAGGCATTGCGTTTGGCGGCCCGGTCGAGGCCAATCAAGTGGACATGACCACGATGTTCGCGGCTGACGCGGCCGGGGCAGGGCTGATTCATGGGTAGATCCTCGGGCGGGAAGGGCGGGTGCAGCGACGGTATGCCGCACATCGATGAATCGTTTAAGCGTCATCACCCGCAAGGCCGGGCCTTTGCAAAATAGACCTTCGCACGATTATCCGCAAAACCCCGTTACACAGCGGTGACACAGCGATTCAGCTGATAAAAAAAGCTCCCTTTTTGGGCAAATTCCGGTATAGTGCGCGCCGGCCTTTAACCGGGCCGCGTTTAGGTAGCGCAATTCCCCGAAGTCAGCTTCGGCTGCACGTCCGCACTGCGGGCTCTTCCTTGACGATTCTTTTTCATTCATACGTTTTCGCAAATCCCCGCCGACAAAGCTGCCAGGGCGACTCTTGAGTCTCAACACGGCATGCGCAGCTTTGGAGCATGGGTCTTTGCGGATGCACTTAGAGGCAGACCCATGACCCAGGAAATCGGCGGCTTCGCCGCTCTTGAACTTCATCCCAATATTGTCGCTGCAGTAGTCGCTACCGGCTATGAAGAGCCTTCGGCCATTCAGCAGCAGTCGATCCCGATCATCCTCGCCGGTCACGATATGATTGGTCAGGCGCAAACCGGTACCGGTAAAACCGCTGCCTTTGCCCTGCCTATCCTGCACCGCATTGATCCGTCCAAGCGCGAGCCGCAAGCTCTGATCCTGGCCCCAACTCGTGAGTTGGCGCTACAAGTTGCAACCGCTTTCGAAACCTACGCCAAGCAAATGCCGGGCGTAACTGTTGTGGCTGTCTACGGCGGCGCGCCGATGGGCCCACAATTGAAAGCAATCCGTAATGGCGCACAGATCGTTGTCGCCACGCCGGGCCGTCTGTGCGACCACCTGCGTCGCGACGAAAAAGTCCTCGCTACCGTGAACCACCTGGTTCTGGACGAGGCGGACGAAATGCTCAAACTGGGCTTCATGGACGACCTGGAAGTGATCTTCAAGGCCATGCCGGAAACCCGTCAGACTGTATTGTTCTCGGCAACCTTGCCGCAGTCGATCCGTGCCATCGCCGAGCGCCACCTGCGCGATCCGAAGCACGTGAAGATCCAGAGCAAGACTCAGACCGTTACCGCGATCGAACAGGCTCACCTGTTGGTTCACGCTGACCAGAAGACCTCTGCCGTTCTCAGCTTGCTGGAAGTGGAAGACTTCGACGCGCTGATCATGTTCGTGCGCACCAAGCAAGCGACCCTGGATCTGGCCAGTGCCCTGGACGCCAAAGGCTACAAAGCCGCTGCGCTGAACGGTGACATCGCCCAGAACCAGCGTGAGCGCGTCATCGACTCGCTCAAGGATGGCCGTCTGGACATCGTTGTCGCGACCGACGTGGCTGCCCGTGGTCTGGACGTTCCGCGCATCACCCACGTGTTCAACGTGGACATGCCGTACGATCCGGAATCCTACGTGCACCGTATCGGCCGTACCGGCCGTGCCGGTCGCGAAGGTCGTGCGCTGCTGCTGGTGACTCCACGTGAGCGCCGCATGCTGCAAGTGATCGAGCGTGTCACCGGCCAGAAAGTTGCCGAAGTGCGTCTGCCGGACGCTCAAGCTGTGCTCGATGCACGCATCAAGAAACTGACCAACAGCCTGTCGCCGCTGGTTGCCGATGCCGAATCGACTCACGGCGAGCTGCTCGATCGTCTGACCGCTGACATCGGTTGCACCCCGCGTGCACTGGCTGCAGCCCTGCTGCGCAAGGCAACCAACGGTCAAGCGCTGAACCTGGCAGCGATCGAGAAGGAACGTCCACTGGTGCCGAACAACGCACCGCGTGGCGACCGTCCTGAGCGTTCCGGTGATCGTCCTGATCGTGGCGACCGCGAGCGTCGCGCGCCAATGCCTCTGGGTGAAGGCCGTGCCCGTTGCCGTACCGCGCTGGGTGCGCGTGACGGTATCGCCGCCAAGAACCTGCTGGGCGCCATCCTCAACGAAGGTGGTCTGGCCCGCGAAGCGATCGGTCGCATCCAGGTGCGTGACAGCTTCAGCCTCGTCGAGCTGCCGGAAGATGGTCTGGACAAACTCCTGACCAAGCTGAAGGACACTCGCGTCGCTGGCAAGCAGCTGAAACTGCGTCGCTACCGCGAAGATTGATCCGCCCTCGGGCTGATTGATCGAACATGAAAAATCCCCGACTGGTTCGGGGATTTTTTATGCCTGCTTTTTGCCTCGCCCCACAACCCTGTGGGAGCTGGCTTGCCAGCGATGACGTCAGCCGAAGCGATAGATATCCATACCCAGTGCACCCATCGTGAAGCCTTTATGCGCTACGCGGAACTCACCTCCCGCGCCACGGGCGAAATACAACGGCAACAAATGCTCATCACTCGGATGGCTGCGCACCGCATTTGGTGCCTGCTGACGATAGTCGTGCAGCGCCGCTTCGTCATTGGCCGCCAACTTGTCGATCATCCAGTCGCGGAAGTCCCGCGCCCACGGCTCGACGCTTTCCGGGCCGGCATGCCAGTCCAGTTCGCGCAGGTTGTGGGTGATACTGCCGGAGCCGATCAGCAAAATACCCTGCTCGCGCAGACTCGCCAGTGCGTGCCCGACACGGGTTTGCAGCGCCGGGCCACCGCGACTCGGCAGCGATACCTGCACCACCGGAATATCCGCCTGCGGGTACATCAGTGACAGCGGCACCCAGACGCCGTGGTCGAACGGTCGTTGCGCATCGAGGCGAGCCGGCAGATGGGCAGCGTTGAGCAGTTCGGCCACTTCGGTGGCCAGTTGCGGATTGCCCGGAGCCGGATATTGCACTTCAAACAGGGCGCGGGGAAAACCGCCGAAGTCATGCCAGGTTTCGGGTTGCGAATGGCTGCTGACCCGCAATTCCTGGCTTTCCCAGTGGGCAGAGACAATCACGATGGCTTTCGGTTTGGGCAGTTCAGCCGCCAGGCGCTGCAGAGCCGGGCCGCTGGCGCCTGGCTCCAGAGCAAGCATGGGTGAACCATGGGAAATAAACAGGCTGGGAAACATGATGGGTTCCTGAGCGGTAAGATGGTGCCATCTTCAGTCAGATCATTGATCTAAATCTAATATAAGTTTTAACGCCTTTTGATCGAATTTTTTGGGGTGAAGCATGCAGCCTGAGTTTTGGCACGAGAAGTGGGAATCCAATCAGATCGGCTTTCATCTGCCTGAGGTCAACCCGTATCTACAGCGTCACTGGCCGCAGTTGGCGATCCCGATGCAGGCGCGGGTGCTGGTGCCGTTGTGCGGCAAAAGCCTGGATCTGTTGTGGCTGGCCGGGCGCGGACATCAGGTGCTCGGGGTCGAGTTGTCGCAGAAGGCCATCGAGGACTTCTTCAGTGAGCATCAGGTAACGCCGCAGGTCAGCGACGAGGGGCCGTTCAAGGTCTATCGCGGCGATTCCATCGAGTTGTGGTGCGGTGATTTCTTCGCGCTGACTGCAGACGATGTAGCGGACTGCGCGGCATTGTACGACCGCGCAGCGTTGATCGCCTTGCCGCCTGCGATGCGTGAACGCTATGCGGCGCATCTGCAGCAAATCCTGCCGCCGGTTGTGCAAGGGCTGTTGATCACACTGGATTACGATCAGGCGCAGATGTCCGGGCCACCGTTTGCGGTGAGCGATGATGAGGTGCAGCGCTTGCTGGCGAGTGCCTGGCAGGTGCGAATGCTGGAAGAGCAGGATGTGCTGGGGGAGAGCTGGAAGTTTCTGCAGGCGGGGGTGACGCGGTTGGAGGAGCGGGTTTATCGGGTTTCTGGTCGATAGGTTTGTATTGGCTGTGCGGGCCCCATCGCTGGCAAGCCAGCTCCCACAGTGATCTGCTTCGTCCTCGAATCCAGAAA
>NZ_JBQEPG010000042.1:0-33340 GCF_052045635.1 Pseudomonas sp. 22189 | reverse complement strand
GTCAACATTGATATTGGATGCACCGCCCTCATCGCTGGCAAGCCAGCTCCCACAATATTTGCATTTCACTCCGATCATTGTGGGAGCGAGCCTGCTCGCGAAGCTTCTAGGCGCCGAAGGCGTCCTTGAGAAAGCCCGGTGCGATATAGCGCTGATAATGCGCTTCCGACAGCAGGAAAAATTCCCGATCAATGGCATCGCGCAACTCCGGTAGGTTCCAGTCGCGGAACTCCGGCAGCAACACCATCCCATAGGCTTCCAGATTAATGATCACCCGCGCCCCGCGCGCAATCAGCTGATAGGCCCAGCAATATTCCGACTGATGCGGCACGAAGCGGATCTTGCGCTGCTCCAGCTGTTGGCGCAGGCGCGCCGGATCGAAGATCTCGACCTTGCTCGCCATCACTTGTGACAGCAATTGCTCCAGACGCAACCACACCGCACGCTTTTCCTCCTCGCCGTAACCATTCCAGTGGATCACTTCGTGGTGGAAACGCTTGCAGCCACGGCACACCAGATCTCCGTAAACAGTGGAGCAGAGGCCGACGCAGGGGGTTTTGATGGTCTGATTGGGCATAAATTGGCAAAACACTGAAACGCGGAACAGGTCGGCATGTTAGCCCTTTGTCGGCCATTGATCACCCCTCAAACGTCAGGGGCAAGCGCTGGATCGCGGTTTGGCGCGCCCGTGCACAACGCCACCAAAGTCCAATAGAGCGCGACTTACCTTTAAATTTTTTTTGCCGTAGAATCAGCCAGCCTTTTAAGGCGCCAATGTCCGTTAGAAGCTGTTTTCAAAGCGTCACGAGCACAGTCGTTCCTTCAGAGCGGTGTTGGCGAAAGGTTTTTCCAGCGGGGAAAAGCCCAACGCCAACCCTCATCAGCTCCCCGTTCTGCAGGCGTAAAACTTTGAAAGCAGCTTCTGTAAGGAATTGCCGGTAATTCTGGCCAAACGACTCACAACGTCGTGCGGTGCATGAGTACGGCAGTTTCGGGATGAGCGTCCCGGACACCCATTTGGGACCACTGATGAGGGTAATAACTGTGCTTGAAGCCTACCGCAAACATATCGAAGAGCGTGCAGCCCTGGGTATTGTTCCCCAGCCGCTTAACGCCGAACAAACTGCAGGCCTGGTCGAGCTGCTGAAGAATCCTCCGGCTGGCGAAGAAGCTTTCCTCGTTGACCTGATCACCAATCGCGTACCACCAGGAGTGGACGAAGCCGCTTACGTCAAAGCCGGTTTCCTGTCGGCCCTGGCCAAAGGCGAAGTCACCTCCCCTCTGCTGGACAAGAAGCGCGCTGTAGAACTGCTCGGCACCATGCAGGGCGGCTACAACATCGTGACCCTCGTTGAGCTGCTGGACAACGCCGAGCTGGCGCCAGTGGCTGCCGAAGAACTCAAGCACACCCTGCTGATGTTCGATGCCTTCCACGACGTGGCTGAAAAAGCCAAGAACGGCAACGTTCACGCCAAAGCCGTGCTGCAATCCTGGGCTGACGGCGAGTGGTTCAAGAAGCGCCCTGTGCTGGCCGACAAGATCAGCCTGCGCGTATTCAAGGTCACCGGCGAAACCAACACCGACGACCTGTCGCCTGCACCAGACGCCTGGTCGCGTCCTGACATCCCGCTGCACGCCCTGGCCATGCTGAAAATGGCCCGTGACGGCATCGTTCCGGACGAGCAAGGCAAGACCGGCCCGATGAAGCAGATCGAAGAAATGCGCGGTCAAGGCTTCCCGATCGCCTACGTCGGTGACGTGGTCGGTACCGGTTCCTCGCGTAAATCGGCGACCAACTCGGTGCTGTGGTTCTTCGGCGACGACATCCCTTACGTGCCGAACAAGCGCGCTGGCGGTTTCTGCTTCGGCAGCAAAATCGCTCCGATCTTCTACAACACCATGGAAGATGCCGGCGCACTGCCGATCGAGTTCGACGTGTCGAACATGAACATGGGCGACGTGATCGACCTGTACCCGCACGCCGGCAAAGTCTGCAAGCACGGTACCGACGAAGTCATCACCACCTTCGAAATGAAGACCCCTGTGCTGCTGGACGAAGTCCGTGCCGGCGGTCGTATCCCGCTGATCATCGGCCGTGGCCTGACCGAGAAGGCTCGCGCCGAACTGGGTCTGCCTGCGTTCGACCTGTTCAAGAAGCCGGAAGCACCGGCTGAAAGCACCAAGGGCTTCACCCTGGCGCAGAAAATGGTCGGCAAGGCGTGCGGTCTGGCAGAAGGCAAAGGCGTTCGTCCTGGCACCTACTGCGAACCGAAAATGACCACCGTAGGTTCTCAGGACACCACCGGTCCAATGACCCGTGACGAACTGAAAGACCTGGCGTGCCTGGGCTTCTCCGCTGACCTGGTGATGCAGTCCTTCTGCCACACCGCGGCGTATCCGAAGCCGATCGACGTGACCACCCACCACACCCTGCCTGACTTCATCATGACCCGCGGCGGCGTTTCCCTGCGTCCGGGCGACGGCATCATCCACTCGTGGCTGAACCGCATGCTGCTGCCGGATACCGTCGGTACCGGTGGTGACTCGCACACCCGTTTCCCGATGGGCATCTCGTTCCCGGCCGGTTCCGGTCTGGTCGCGTTCGCCGCTGCCACCGGTGTCATGCCGCTGGACATGCCGGAATCGATCCTGGTGCGCTTCAAAGGCAAAATGAAACCTGGCATCACCCTGCGTGACCTGGTTCATGCCATTCCTTACTTCGCCATCCAGAACGGTCTGCTGACCGTCGAGAAGAAAGGCAAGAAAAACGCCTTCTCCGGCCGCATCCTGGAAATCGAAGGCCTGGAAGGTCTGACCCTGGAACAGGCATTCGAACTGTCCGACGCCTCGGCCGAACGTTCGGCTGCCGGTTGCACCATCAAGCTGTCGAAAGAGTCGATCACCGAGTACCTGCAATCCAACATCACCCTGCTGCGCTGGATGATCGGCGAAGGCTACGGCGATGCACGTACCCTGGAACGTCGCGCGCAAGCGATGGAAGCCTGGATCGCCAACCCGCAACTGATGGAAGCCGATGCCGACGCCGAATACGCCGAAATCATCGAAATCGATCTGGCCGACATCAACGAGCCGGTACTGTGCGCGCCGAACGATCCGGACGACGCCCGTCTGCTGTCCAGCGTCGCTGGCGAGAAGATCGACGAAGTGTTCATCGGTTCGTGCATGACCAACATCGGTCACTTCCGCGCTGCCGGTAAACTGCTGGATCAGGTCAAGGGTCAGCTGCCAACCCGTCTGTGGCTGTCGCCGCCGACCAAGATGGACGCTCACCAACTGACCGAAGAAGGCTACTACGGCATCTACGGCAAGGCTGGCGCGCGCATGGAAATGCCAGGCTGCTCGCTGTGCATGGGTAACCAGGCACGCGTTGAGCCGAACAGCACCGTGGTCTCGACGTCGACCCGTAACTTCCCGAACCGTCTGGGCGACGGCGCGAACGTCTACCTGGCTTCGGCCGAACTGGCGTCCGTGGCTTCGATCCTGGGTCGCCTGCCGACCGTCGAGGAGTACATGGAATACGCTGGCAAGATCGACAGCATGGCGGCCGATGTTTACCGCTACCTGTCCTTCGACCAGATCGCCGAGTTCCGTGAAGCGGCTGCGAACGCCAAGATTCCGGTCGTTCAAGCCTGACGTTACAAAGCAATAGAAAACGCCGCCCATCGTGAGATGCGCGGCGTTTTTTTATGCGTGCTCTGTTCCACATCATTCCTTGTAGGAGCTGCCGAAGGCTGCGATCTTTGCTCTTGATTTTAAAAAGCAAGATCAAAAGATCGCAGCCTCCGGCAGCTCCTACAGGGAGGCGTCAGGCTTCAAGGCCTGCTGCACCGCACCATCGACGCTCAGCCCGCTGAGTATCACCCCGTTGGCCGTTACCTCCGGCAACGCCTCCAACGCGACCAGCGCTTCCTGTTTGAGCCGCGCCAGAATCAGCCGCTTGCCCTCCTGATGCACCCGCAGGAAAAACTCCTGCATCGCCTCGATACTGGTGCCGTCCAGGTCCGGGGTTTCCTCCAGACTGAGGATCACCGTGTGCAGCGGCACTTGCGAATGACGAATCAAATGCAGCGCCGCACCGAGAATCCGCTCCACATTGGCGAAAAACAATGCCTCACTGGGTCGCACAATCAGCACTCCGGGCTCAACCGTCGCCGTTGGATGTCGCTGCAAATCGACAAAATCGTGCCCGCCGTCGATTCGCCCGAGCACCTGAATGTCCGCCGCCGACATCTGTTTGAGCATCAGCAACACGCTGATTGCCACCGACACCAGCAAGCCGTCGAGAATGCCCAGCACCAGCACCGCCCCCACCGCGCACATCACCAGCAGCCGATCCCGGCGCCAGACGAAGTAGCGCCCCAGCGGCTGCAGACTCAAGCCACGCGCCAGCGCATGAATCACGATGGCCGCCAGAATCGGCTCCGGCGTCAGGGCGATCCATGGCAACACCGTCAGCACGATCACCAGTACCACCAGCGCCGCTACGCCACCGGCCCAGCGTGACGTCGCCCCGGCTGCCTCGTTCGCCGACGTCGCCGAATACCCGGCCCCCGCCGGCATGCCATGGAACAATCCGGACAACAGATTCGAGGCCCCCAGCGCCAGCAGATCACGGTTGGAGGTCACACGATCACCGTGTTTGAGGGCGAACGCACTGATCGAGCCGTACGACTCTGCATACAGAATCATCACCAGCGCGAACCCCACCTCCCCCAGCCGCAGCCAGTCGGCAAACGGCAGCACCGGCAGGTTCGGTACTTCCAGGCTCAGGTCGATCAAGCCGATCAACTTCACACCGTGGGCCGGCAGGTTCAGCCATTGCCCGGCGACGATACCGATCACTACCACCAGCAAACCGCCGGGCACCCGTGGAAAACGGGAGAACAGGCTCAACAACAGCAGAGCCACCGCAGCGACAGCAGCCGCCGGCCAGTTCCATTGCGGCAGTTGTTCGAGCAATTGCGGGGCGAAGCGCACCAGATTGGCGTCGGTCAGGTGCACGCCGACCACGCTGGCGACCTGTTTGAGGATGATCGTCAGCGCCAGGCCGAAGGCGAAACCGCGCAATACCGGTTTGGCGATAAACGAAGTCACGCTGCCGAAGCGAAAGATCCCCGCCAGCAAGAACAGCCCACCGGTGACCAGTACCAAGCCGACCGCCAGCGTCGCGCGTAACTGCGGGTCGCCATTGGCCATGGTCGCGGTGGTCGCCGCCAGCACCGCCGCTGACGAAGACGTGGCCGAGACAATGGCAAAGCGGCTGGTGCCAAACAGCCCGTAGCAGAGCAATCCGGCAAACAGGGCAATCACGCCGGCCTGCGGCGCCAGCGCGGCGATGGTCGAATAGGCGACCGCTTCGGGCAAGAGCAGCCCGGCAATCGACAGGCCGGCGAGGATGTCACGCCAGCGATTGGTGGGTTCTACCGGTTGGGCCGTACTCGACAATCCACTGTCTCCAGACGAAAAAAAGCCGCTGTGCATGAGAGATGCGCAGCGGCCTACTGTAGCTGAAAAGCGAAAGATCGCAGCCTTCGGCAGCTCCTACAGGTATACACAAACCCTGTAGGAGCTGCCGCAGGCTGCGATCTCTTGATCTTCAAGCAGTCAGCGAATAAATCAACGCCGAAATCGCCACCAGACCTACGGCGGTGACAAACACGTTCGACGCCTGACCGCGATAGCGCGCCATCGCCGGTACTTTGCGGATCGCGTACATCGGCATCAGGAACAGAATCGCAGCGATCACCGGGCCACCGATGGTCTCGATCATCCCGAGAATGCTCGGGTTCAGGGTTGCGACGATCCAGCACACCACCAGCATGAACGCCGCCACGATGCGATCCAGCGCCTTGGCGCCCGGACGCTTGCCGCTCTTGACGATCAGGCCCTTGAGGCCTTCGCTGGCGCCGATGTAGTGACCGAGAAACGACTTGGAGATCGCCACAAACGCAATCAACGGCGCCGCGAACGCGATGGTCGGGTTGCTGAAGTGGTTGGCCAGGTAGGACAGGATCGACAGGTTCTGCGCCTTGGCTTCGGCCAGTTGTTCCGGCGACAGGGTCAGCACGCAGCTGAAGACGAAGAACAGCACCATCACCACCATCAACAGGTGGGCACGGCAGAGGATCTGCGAGCTGCGCTGGTCAGCGTTGACACCGTAACGACGCTTCTGATCCACCGCAAACGCCGAGATGATCGGCGAGTGGTTGAACGAAAACACCATGACCGGAATCGCCAGCCACAGTGTGTGCAGCAGCGCCGACGGTGCCGGCACTTGCGAGGCGGTGGTGAGAATGCCGCCGTTCCAGTGCGGAATCAGGTACACCGCGAGGAACAGCAGCGCAACGATGAACGGATACACCATCAGGCTCATCGCCTTGACGATGGCCTGCTCGCCGCAACGTACAACGGCGAGCAGGCCGAGGATCAACACGAACGACAGCAGCGCGCGCGGTGGCGGCGTGATGTGCAGTTGGTGTTCCAGGAAACTGGCGACCGTGTTGGTCAGGCCGACGCTGTAGATCAGCAGGATCGGGAAGATGGCGAAGAAGTACAGCAGGGTGATCAGCGCACCGGCCTTGATGCCGAAATGCTGCTCGACCACGTCAGTGATGTCGGCGCCTTCGCGACCGGAGAGGACGAAGCGGGTCAGGCCTCGGTGGGCAAAGAACGTCATCGGGAAGGCCAGCAGCGCGAGGATCACCAGCGGCCAGAAGCCACCCAGACCGGCGTTGATCGGCAAAAACAGGGTACCGGCGCCAATGGCCGTCCCGAACAGTCCCAACATCCACGTGGTGTCATGGCGATTCCAGCTCGACAGTTCAGCTGGTGCTGCCGCTTCATAGCGTTCGTCGACGCTATTGGCCTGATCATTCATCCGGTCGGATCTCCGCATTCCGGTCACTTGCCACTCGGTCGGGACGCGTCGAAAAAAACCGACAGACATGCTCCGGCCGAAACAGAGGCGCGATTCTCCGTGATAAATGAGCAGAAGCAAAGACTTAGCTGAGGAATGGTTGTACGGAGCAGATCAGTGGGTTGTCGTTTTCGGGAAAATAGCTGTCGGCTTCGGATACGTGAAATGTCGCTTTTCGACAAGCTCCAGCGCCAAATCCACCGGCAAGGCCTGATCAGATTGATCGAGCCAGGAGAAATCCGAGTGACATGCAAAACAGGCCGAACGCCAGCATTCCCCAGATTGGGTACATATCGCCCTTGTTTTTGATGCGCATTCTTTCAACGTCCTCATCGTATTCTCGATCTGCCCGTTCAATCATGGCCTGACGGTCAAATGTACTCATGGTGATTTCCTTCTTAGAGAGTGGGGTTGAATGGTACAAACGCGAACACTTAAAACTTGAGTGAAAGTCCTACTACGGCCGCTGTTGCGGTCAACACCCCAGTGACTACCGCAAACGGATAAAAATACGTATCCCACCTCAACTTCTTTTCTTCCGCGATAAGCTTTTTTCTCTCGGCCGCCAGTTTCCGTATTTCACTCATTATCCTTTCGAGTTCCAGGTGTTCTCGATTGTTTTGAAGCATTTGCCTTCCTTGGCTGTTGGTAGTCACTACCCGAGCTGCTTTGTGCCTCATGATTGCTTGCTCATCACCATTCCGGTAGCAGACGCATCTGCCAAATTCGTAGGCAAAATCCGCGAAAAACGTAGGTAGCCTCGTACAAAAACAGCGGCGAGCTCATCACCCCACACTTTCAATCTGGCCGACATGTTCTAGCGTGAGAGGAGTCCCTTGCCCCACGGAGTCTTTGCCCATGCCCCTCGTCCGCGTCGAAATCAAAAAGCACTCTGATCCCACCTTCGCCAAACGCATCGGCGAGCAGATCTACGCCGCCATGCGCAGCACCATCAACGTGCCGGAGCACGACAACTTCCAGATCCTCAACGAGCACGACGGCGAGCATTTCATCTTCGACCCGCAGTACCTGGGCATTCAGCGCAGCGATGGGTTGGTGATCATCCAGATCACCCTCAATGAAGGCCGGACGCTGGAGCAGAAAAAAGCCCTGTACCAGACCATCGCGCACAGCCTGAACAGTCAACTGGGCATTCGCCTGGAAGACGTGTTCATCAATCTGGTGGAAGTCAAAAAGGAAAACTGGTCGTTCGGCAACGGCATCGCCCAATACGCCAGTTGACTGGACTCGTTGGCGCCTTCGTGCAGCCGATCAACGATACCGGGTCGAGCTTCTGACGAAGCGCCCGCGCGCTCCCCGTTTCAGCTCCTACACTGGCTGAAGCGGGGCTGCGGCCATCATTGCCAAAGCGCTCTGGAATCAGCACTCTGACACGATATTCGCGACCGAACCGCCATTGATCACAGGAGCCGCGCAATGCCCGCCACCGTTCTGGTACTGGTTGAAACCATCAATGACTATCTGCCGATTCTCGAGCATCAGGGCTTTCATCTGATCCTCGCGCCAACCCCTGCCGAACGCGCGCAAGCCATCGCCACCCACGGGGCACGGATCGACGCTGTACTGACTCGTGGCCCGCTGGGCCTGACCGCCGAGGAAATCGCCGCCCTGCCGGCGCTGAAGATCATCACCGTGATCGGTGCCGGTTACGAACACGTCGACCTGCAGGCCGCCAGCGATCGCGGGATTACCGTGACCAACGGCGCCGGGGTCAACGCCTCGTCGGTGGCCGACCATGCCCTGGCCATGCTGCTGGCACTGGTACGCGACATTCCGCGCTGCGACGCGGCGGTGCGCCGGGGTGAATGGCCGAAGATCATGCGCCCGTCGCTGGCCAATAAACGCCTGGGGATTCTCGGCCTGGGGGCGGTGGGCATGGCGATTGCCAAGCGTGCTCACCTTGGTTTCGACATGCAGATCAGTTACCACAACCGGCAGCTGCGCAGTGATGTGCCCTATGCGTTCTGCTCCACGCCGACCGAACTGGCGCGGGCCTCGGATTTTCTGATCGTCGCCACGCCGGGCGGGATTGGCACCCAGCATCTGGTGACGCGCCCGGTACTTGATGCTCTGGGCCCGACCGGTTTCATCGTCAATATCGCCCGGGCCAGCGTGATCGCCACGGCCGAGTTGATCAGCGCACTTGAGCAACGACGGATTGCCGGGGCTGCGCTGGACGTGTTCGATCACGAACCGCAGGTGCCGGATGCGCTGAAAACCCTGAACAATGTGATTCTCACGCCGCATGTCGCCGGTCTGTCGCCGGAAGCCACACAAGGTACGGTGGAACTGGTGGGGAAAAACCTGATGGCATTCTTTTCGGGGCAACCGGTGCTGACGCCGGTTGAGCTACCGCCGAAACTGGGCAATCAACGCGTGCACTAAAGCACGCCGAGCAAGGTCCACAAACGTCGCGACTCGGCGTCGGCGCTGATCAATTCGCCGAGCAATTCACTCAACGGCTTGTTGCCCCACTCTACCCCGCGCCGAATCAGGTAAGGCACCGGGCTGTGGGGCTCGGTGCGGGCCAAGTATTCGGCAATCAGCAGCAATTGGCGGTAAGCCTCTTCACGACTGGCCGGCTCACGGAAAATCTGTGCGACCGACGCTGCTTCGCGCGTGTGAACCTCGGTGACAGGCGCCTCAACTACCGCAGGCGGTGGTGCCGGTTGTTGCGGGTGCATGGCAATGAACTCCTGAACCAGTGTCAGCAACGCTTGAATGGTTTCCTGCAAGGGGCGAAATCCCGGCCCCTGATCGCCAAGATACGCATCGCTCCAGGCGTCCAGTCGCTGCAGATGCTGCAGGCTCAGCAGTAAGTTACCCTGCATGCGCAGCCAGAACGCCATGGGCGTGACGCGTATTTGATCGTCGAGTTTCTTCTGTTCGTTGCGCGCGACGTCAGACGAGGCCTTGGCGTTTTTGCTGTCATTGGCCTTGACTTGCTGCACCTGCAAGCGGCGCCAGACATCGAGGGTGTAAACCTCGAAATCACTGTTATTCGTGCCGAACAGCGGCACTCGCGTCAGCAGAACATCGCTGTAGCGCCGCACTAGCCATTCCAGCGGAATGACCCGCCACGACTGATCACCGTCCTCGGCCTGCGGATGCAGGTGCTCGGGATAGCGTTCGCACAGGCCGGCGATCAGCGCCAGGCTGCCGGGCAAACCATCCAGTGCCTGCAGATGCAGCCACGCCTCGCCCAGCCACGCGGCGAGCATCAGGTCCTTACTGCGCTCCAGCAGCAAGACCGTGGTCAACGCTTCGAGCTCCGGCCAGTTCGCCCGCTTGACTGCCGACTGCCAGACCCCGGTCGGCAGGCTGGTGTCGTCCTCGCGGCGCAAATCGCGCAACTGATCGTACTCACGTTCGTAACGCAAATCCGTCCCACAGGGCTGCTCGGCAGTGATGGGCGCCAGCAACTGATCGATCAGGTCCGGCAGAGTCGTCGATGGCAGGCTCACAAACCCTCCTCGTTGCGGGCATCCAGCGCGGCGGTGGCGCCGGTCTGTTGATACGGCGAGCGCGGTGCGCGGGTCGGCAGCGGCGAGATCGCCAGCGGCAATTTCGAGCCCTGACTCATCAGCGACAAGCGCACGAACATCCGTGTGAACTCACTGGTGACACTGTCGGTCGCCGCCGTCACCGGCAGACGCAACGTCAGTGGAAAGTCGGTGTAATCAAGATTCGGCTGCCGCTGCACCGAGAAATGCGCACGCATCAGCCGCAACAACGACCACGGCCCGCCATACTCCCAGCCCGCCTCCAGGTCGCGCACCACCAGGTTCGGTTGCAACGGATCGTTGACCGGACGCTCTTTGCCGTTACGTGCCCAGCGCAGGGTCAGGCGGATCGGCTGGCCGACCATCCAGCGCAGGTTCGGCTGTTCGGCACCGGGGTAGTTGACCTGTTGATTGCCCGCCAACAGGCCCCAGGCGATCACCTGATCGGCCCCCTTCTCCTCCTCGCGATCAGTGCGCCAGCGCACATCAATTTCAACCCCGAGAATGCCGCTCTTGTCGCGCACGAACAGCGGCGTCAGCCACACACTGGCCTGCTTCAGGCGCTTGAGAAAGTCTTCGGCCGCCAGGCGCTCCGGAGTCTGGCTCAGGATCAGTCCGGCCTGCGCCACCGGCAGGCGCTTGTCGATGATTTCGAGAAAGTGCTGAACCCGCGCCGGGTCGGCATCTTGCGCCTGCACACCGTTGGCAAACGGAAAGCGATCGGCCAGGTATTGATTGAAATAGGTAGCCAGCTCATTCCACGCCGCAGCCGCTTGCTGCTGTTGCAGGAATTGGCAGCGCTGCATCGCCGACTGCTGCAATTCCACCGCGCGCATCGCCAGGGTGCCACGCCCGCCCGTCAGGTTGGCTGTTTGCAGGACCTGCAGGCAGGAAGCAGTGTCCATCTCGACGAAATCACGACTGACCAGTTGCTCGATCTGCGCCGGAGAACTCGCCGGGTTGGCGTCCTTGTACTTGAGCAATTCATCGTTGAGTGCGCTGAACTGCGTCACTCGCTCGTAATCCAGCACCGACAGGTTGCCCTGCTGGGTCATCAGCCATTGCAGGGCTGGCGCGCGACGTTCGGTGATACCGAGCATGGTGTTGAACTGCTGTTTGAGGCTCAGCTTCAAGTCCTGTACATCGCTGGCGCCGTACAGTTGCAGACCAAGGTTTTTCGAACCATCCCACTGACTGATTTCAGTGCGCCCGCCAAACAGCGGTTGCGCGGTGATTTCGTCCAGGCCACTGACGATCTGCGCCAGCGCGCGCCGGTTCAACGCGCTTTGCAGACGCGCAGCCAGATCGCTGCGGTGCACCTCGACAAAAGCCTTCTGCAGGGCCATGGCCTGTTCGGCCTGAACATTGAATACCGCGTACGGATGTGTCTGATCGTCATGATCCTTGAGACTCAGCCACATTGCCTGTGCAGCGGCCGTTTCGGCAGCTTGCAGCAGCGCATCGCGATACACCGGCGGGATGCGCGGCAGCTCTTCGGCGACATAACTTTTATAGCTGGCGAAGTAGCTCAGTGAGGTATTAAGGTCGTCGCCGTCAACGGTCTGGCCCTGCATGTTGACGTTATCTTGCGTGGCACGCATTGCGATCGAAACAAAATCGCGCCGGAACAGCGCCTGCACCGCGTTGTTGAGTTTCACCACCTGATCCTGCAACGCCAGTTGTCCGCTGCCCTGCTGCACCAGCAGGTTGCCGCGTGAACCGACCTGGGCAATCCACTGATCGCGAAAGCTCTGCTGCAACTTGCTCGCCTGGGCGTCCAGTTGTTGTTCGACCGCTGGCCCGAGCAAGCTGCTCTTGCGTACCTTGTCGAGAAAGTCGCGATAACCCGGTACCAGTTCCTGCCCCTTGCCGCGACTCCAGGTCGAGTTGGTCAGAGCGATCGCCGCTTGCAGGTCATCGATCAGGGCGCGCAGGTCTTCCAGCTCGCTCAGGCTATTGCCGCTGCCGGCCTCCAGTTGTTCCAAATGCAGCTTGAGGTAGCCGGCCTTGCTGACGAAGTTGTCGGCGAGAAAATACTGGTCGAGCCAGCGCTCCATCAGCCCGTTGAAATTGCTGACAATCAGCGGCCGTTCCACGCTCAGGTCCAGCGCCTGCAAGTCACCGCCATCCCCCGCCGCGAGCAAGCGGTTGTAATAAGCGGCATGGGGCAATGTGGCGGGGTTAAGGTTGAGTGACAGCGCACTGTTGCTCAGTTGCACCAGATCATCCAGTGGTACCCGCTGGTTATTCTGCACTTCACCGAACAACTGGTTCTGCTGCTCGAGACGCAGCGCGCGATCCACCAGATCCGTGGCCTTCTGATAGTTCTGCCATTGCGCGGGGTCCTCGCTCTCGACGCTGGCACGCCGCTCAGTGCTGCGAATCGCCTTGATCTTCGCCAGCTCCGCGACCAGCAGATCGTGCAGCGGTACCAGCATATGGCGCTGGATCGAGCGGAACAGCTCCTGCTCCAGTTGCAGGTCGAAAGAGGAAAACCACGCGCTCGGAAACACCAGCGACGCATAGTGCCAGTGCGGGGCTTTTTCCAGCACGCGCCAGAAGCTCTGCACGTTACGCCGGGTCGGCTCGATGCGATGCGCTTCGTCGGTGACCGCGACGTAACTCTTCTGCGCGCCCTGCATCAGCCGCGCCAGTTCGTGAGCATCGCGCACCGAATCGCGCCAGATCCAGACCATCGCCACCGCCCATACCACCCCGACCACCAACGCGACGCCGGCAGTGATTCGCTGCCAGCGCTGACGCAAGCGCAACAGGCGCGGCACGCCCTGGGCCAGCCCCCGCTCGCCAACCACTCGCTGACGCCACAACTGACGCACGAACGCACTGCGTTGCAGGCCGCTGTCGTCAGCGCAAAAGCCATCAAGCGCATCGTCAGCTGGCTGATTGGCACTGAAGTAAAGACCGCGAAAACACGCGGCCTCGCCCTGCGCATTACCTTGAAATACCGGCTCCAGTACGTTTTGCAAACCACGGCGCAAGGTTTCGATACGTTCCGGCAACGCGTACAGGTCCGCGCTCGGGTGCCCGGACAGCGTGCCGATCTCAATCACCGCTTCGGCCAGTGCTCGGTGCAATCGATCCATGGCCTGATCGCTCCACTGGCCCTGCCACACTGCATCGCGTGGGTAAGGCGATGACCAGCCCAAAGTGCGATCACGGGCCTCGTCGGGCAGTGCACTGATCAGCTCCTGAAATCCCGGCAGCTCTTCAAGCCCGGTGATGATCACGTACACCGGCACACTCAAGCCGAAACGCTGCAGCAGATCGATAAAGCGGCGGCGTGCCGCCAGCCCGAGTTGGGTGGCCTGCTCCAGGTTGCCCAGGCGACTGGCTGGCACCGTCCAGATAATCCCGTCCAGCGGACGTTTGCTGCGCAGGCGCAAGATCAGCCCGAGCAGACGCCACCAGCCTCCGCGCTGCAAGTGCATGCCGTCTTCGGGCAGGAACAAAGTCTGCGGCACCACCAGCACCGCGCCTTCGGGGTCCGACCACCAGCGGCCGAACCACGCTGGCTTGTCGGTGGGTTGCAGGTGCCATTCGTTGACCAATTGCGTGCCCTGGCGTTCGTCGCCGAGCATCAACAGCCACGGTATCTGGTAGCGGTCCTGAGTGCCCTGCTCTTGCTCCATGTGCCGCACCGACGTATAGAAACTGCGGATCGCCGCGCCGCTCTGGGTCCGCAGCCACCACACCAAAATCGCGATGATCAGCAGCAATAACAACAGCGCCACCACCCACGCGACAATCGTCAAAGTGCTCATGAGTCTTGCTCCGGAGCCACCACTGAAGCGCTGATTTGCAGCACCGGTTCCAGTTCAGAGCGGATGTCGCGCCACAGAAAATGGCCGATGCCAGTCAGCAACAGAACCATTGCGACAATCCCCAGTGCCAGGCGAAATCCGTCCGGCAACGCCGTGCGTACCGGCAGTTGCAACGGCGGGACCTGCGAGGGTTGCACCAGGCGCTGACTGACACCGGCGTAGTCGGCTTCGTCTTGCCAGGCAAAGCGGAACAGCGACAGCCGCCACTTTTCCAGTTGTGCCTGACTGTGTTCGCCGCGCAGTCGTCCGTGAAAGCCAAGGATCAGGCATTGCAGGTAGACATTGGCCAGATCGCGGCTGGTCGGTTGCTGTTCATCGAGCAGCGTTTCAATCGCCGCCGGCAGTTGCTCGCCAGCCTGACGCGTGGAATACAGACGCGACTCCAACGGTTTGCTCTGCCACGCCGATTGTCCCGGCCACGGGCTGAATAACAGGGTCTCATCAACCAGCGCAACGAAGGCATAGACCAGCGCCTTGACCTGCTCAGTGGCCGAATCGCCCACCCGCGAATACGCTGTGCGCCACAAGCGTTGCGAAGCCTGGGTCGAAAGTTCGACCACGCTGTCGACCAGTTCGGTCTCGTCCTCGTTGTCCTTGGGCAACTGGTTCCAGTCCAGCGACCATTGCTGCCACGTTTGCCGGAACGCGCTGCCGAGCGGCGCGTCCTGCAAACTCAGAGTTCTCGTTGCGGCCCCGGCAGTCCCTTCCGACATGCTGCGTTCCTTGTGTGATCAGGCACTTTCACTCGTCTGTGCAACAAACAGCACCACCTGCCACGGACTGCTGGTCAGCTTCGCTGCGGGCGCGGCGATCACCAGCGGTAGTTGTGCGTCGAACCACGCGCCTTCGGCAGTGATCACGAACAGTCGCGTGTCTTCGCCGACGCTGTAGGCCACTTGTTCATTGCGACTCATGGCCTGGTGGCTCAACCCGCTCATGCGCTGGCGGCTGAGCAAGGCAACGTGTGGCGAGGAGGCGATGATTGCACCACGCAGCCACTCGCTGGCCGCCTGCTCGCTGGCGCCGTTGGGCATGCGCAGGCCGATGACCAGCCGCTGGCTCGGTTGCTCATCGGGCAACTGGATGGAAAAACTCTGCTCGCCGCGTTCGAACGGCAGGCTGTGATAACCGGCACGGATCAATTCGAGAGTCGTTTCCAGCCATTGCAGCACCGTATCGTAACCGCGCTGCAACTCCAGAAAGTCCAGCGGCGCGAACGAAGGCACCCCGGCCAGCGGGTCGAGTGCCGACCATGCGCCAGCCAGACCGAGCAGTTGCACATACAGGCTTTGCGGGTGAGCGATGCGACTGTTGAGTGCGCCTTCGACTTCCGGCAATCGCGCCCATAACGCGGTCAATTGCCGGCGGATTTCCAGCGCATCATCCTGATTTCCGGCCTGTTGCGCCTGACGCAAGCGACCGCCGAGAAACAGGCACTTTTCCCGCGCCCGCGCGCACAATCCGGCAACCCGCCGGCCCAGCGGCGAATCGGGCAACAATAATGGAGTGGGAGGCGTGTAAGCCAACGCCAGGAAGCCGCCGCCCTCCTTGCGGATTTTCAACAACGGCAGGCAGATCGAATCGGCCTTGTTCAGTTGTGTACACAGGCGGGGATTGGGCCGCCACACGGTGATCGATTCCGGAAACTCGCCACTGGTCAGATCCGGCAGCGCGTCGCCGACTACCGATTGCAAACGCCCCTTGAGCGGCAGCAGTTGCCCGGCGCGCCACAACGGACTGATCGCCAGGTACACGGTAACGCTGGCGTCGTCGGTTTCGTTGATGGCCGGGCCGACATCCAGCTCCAGGGTCGGGCCGATACCGGCTTGCAGATCCACCGGCAAACCGTCGGGCATGGTGCCCTGCAACGCCAGCACGCGGACCACTCCCGCGCTCAAGGCCGAGGGATCGAATTCCATGCGATTGACGCCCCAGAACCATGGGTTGCACGCCTGCGCCAGATGCGCCCCGAGGGCTTCGGCGCGCAGGCCTTGCAACTGAAAATGCTGCGGCAGCAATTGCATGCCTTCGTGCCAGCAAACCGCGTCAGGTAGCAGACTCATACGACTCCCTTCGGCCATGCCGCAACCCGGCGGCGGGCGGTGTGTTTCAGTTTTCCTTGCTGACCAGGCTCATCTCGCGACTGTCGAACCTGAGCCAGGCCTCGCTCTGATCGTCGAGCCGCAAGCGGTGCGCTCCGGGTGTGTTATAGCTGGCGAAGACCAAAAGTCCAGCGGCCTTCTTGCCCCCCAGCGGGAAGGGTTGACGGTCGATGAATTGACCCGGCACCAGCTCCAGTCCCCAGACACTCATCAGTTGACGATAGTCGCGCTGGTATTGCTCGCGCTCGGCAAACCACTGGCTGGCGTTGATGCCCGACAGTTGCTTGAGCAGATCCGGATCGGCGACGGCGACGAAATCCACGGCAATCGGCGTGTCGTCATTGGCCTTGGGTGCGACATCGAGGGTCAGGCTGTCCAGTTCGACTTTGGGGCCGAAAAGAGAGCAGCCGGCGACCAGCGCAAACCAAACCACCATCAAAAAACGTCTGCACAAAATGAATTTTCCTTTTCCCGTGGCAGTCCAAAATCGTTTTTGCTTGCTTTTTTATAGACCTGTTCTAGCGTCTTGGATAGTTCGGTTCCAGCAGCCGAATGAGGAAGGTTTGTCAAAGGAACGACAGGTCATCTGCCACCCTTTCTAACCTACGGTCCAGTAAGGGAAAGCGATGAACGGGCCTCCCCGATGCATTGCGCCCGCCTTCGCATCGGAGTCAGCCACCATGGCAGAAAGTACTCAACACAAGCTCGACCGGGTCCGTCCGCCCCGAGTGCAAATCACCTACGACGTCGAAATCGGCAACGCCATCGAAAAAAAGGAATTGCCACTGGTGGTCGGGATCCTGGCTGATCTCTCCGGCAAGCCGCTTGAACCATTGGCAAAATTGACTGAACGGCGTTTTACCGAAATCGACCGCGACAACTTCAACGAAGTGCTCGCCTCCATCGGCCCTCGCGCCACCCTGCAAGTCAATAACACCCTCAGCGGCGACGACAGCAAGCTCAACATCGAGCTGAACTTCAAACACATCGACGACTTCGATCCGGTCAAGGTGGTGGAACAAATCACGCCACTGCGACGTTTGTTCGAAGCCCGCCAGCGCCTGCGCGATCTGTTGACCAAGCTCGACGGCAACGATGATCTGGACAAGCTGTTGCGCGACGTCATCGCCAACACCGAAGGTCTGCAAGAGATCAAATCGGCCCGCCCAGACACCGCTACCCCGGCCACTGACGCCGAGGCCCCGGCCGAACCGCAAGCCTGATCGTCCACTTAATCGAGGGAGCATCCGTCATGCCCGCCGCCGCCCAGAATCAAGCCAGCGACAATGCTGCAGCCGAAACCTTATCCCTGCTCGACCGGATCATCGCCGAGGGCCGTATGGCCCACGATGACAGTCAGCAGGATTACGCCCGCGACATGCTCGCGGAGTTCGCCACCCAAGTGCTTGACGAAGGCATGGCCATCGACAAGGACACCGTGGCGATGATCAACGACCGCATCAGCAAGATCGACGAACTGATCAGCGCCCAGCTCAACGAAGTCCTGCACCACCCTGACCTGCAAAAGCTCGAAGCCTCGTGGCGCGGTCTGCACATGCTGGTACAGAACACCGAAACCAGCGCCCGATTGAAATTGCGTCTGCTGAACGTCACGCAGAAAGAACTGCAGAACGACCTGGAAAAAGCCGTCGAATTCGACCAGAGCGCGCTGTTCAAGAAAATCTACGAAGAGGAGTACGGCACCTTCGGTGGCCATCCGTTCAGCCTGCTGGTCGGCGACTACACCTTCGGCCGGCATCCGCAGGACGTTGGCCTGCTGGAGAAACTGTCGAACGTCGCGGCCGCCGCTCACGCCCCCTTCATTGCCGCTGCCAGCCCACGGCTATTTGACATGAACAGCTTCACCGAACTGGCGGTGCCGCGTGATCTGTCGAAAGTTTTCGAGAGCCAGGAACTGATCAAGTGGCGCTCGTTCCGTGAGAGCGAAGACTCGCGTTACGTGTCGCTGGTACTGCCGCACTTCCTTCTGCGTCTGCCTTACGGCCCCGACACCGCGCCGGTGGAAGGCATCAACTACGTCGAGGACGTCAATGGCACCGACCACAGCAAATACCTGTGGGGCAACGCCGCGTGGGCGCTGTCGCAACGCATCACCGAGGCGTTCGCCAAGTACGGCTGGTGCGCGGCGATCCGTGGTGCAGAAGGCGGCGGCGCAGTCGAGGGCCTGCCGGCGCACACCTTCCGCACCAGTTCCGGCGACTTGTCACTGAAGTGCCCGACCGAAGTGGCAATCACCGACCGCCGCGAAAAAGAGCTCAACGATCTCGGCTTCATTGCGCTGTGCCACAAGAAGAACAGCGACGTCGCCGTATTCTTCGGCGGCCAGACCACCAACAAGTCCAAGGTCTACAACACCAACGAGGCCAACGCCAATGCACGCATCTCGGCGATGTTGCCTTACGTGCTCGCAGCCTCGCGTTTCGCCCATTACCTGAAGGTGATCATGCGCGACAAGGTCGGCAGTTTCATGACCCGCGACAACGTGCAGACCTACCTCAACAACTGGATCGCCGACTACGTGCTGATCAACGACAACGCGCCGCAGGAAATCAAGGCGCAATACCCGTTGCGTGAAGCGCGGGTGGACGTGACCGAGGTGGCCGGCAAACCGGGCGCCTATCGGGCGACCGTGTTCCTGCGCCCGCACTTCCAGCTTGAGGAACTGACGGCATCGATCCGCCTGGTGGCGACGTTGCCACCACCGGTTGCGGCCTGACCTTTACCCCCGCCGCAGCGGCGGGGGTTGTTCTTTTATCTAGCGCGACACCTTTCAGGAGTTTCAAGCGATGGATGCAATCATTCTCGACCTCGGCGGCGACATCAAAGGCGACAGCCTGCTTGAGGGCTACAAGGACAAGATCGAAGTCATGTCCTACAGCCACAACGTGGCGATGCAAGTGACCAATGACGTCAGCAACTCGGAACGGACGTCCGGCCGGCCGCACATCGGTGAGTTTACCCTGACCAAATTCATCGACAGCTCGACGCCAACGCTCAACGAATATTGCTGTGCGGGCAAACCCATTCCCGAAGCCAAAATCACCATCGGTCGTAACGCCGCTGAAGGCAGCGGGCAACTGATGCCGTTCATCATCTACACGCTGAACAACGTGGTGCTGTCCAACGTCAGCGTCAGCGGTGGTACCGGCGGCAAACCGGTGGAAACCCTGTCGCTGAACTTCACCAAGATCAAATGGGAACTCACTGCGCAGAAAGACGACGGCACCAAGGAAGGCACCGCTGGCACGGTGTGGGACCTGGCGGCCAACAAGGCTGGCAAGTAAGCGGACGCCCTGGCCATGGCAGGCACCGGCATTCGCGCACCGTTGTTCGAACGCCTCGCCTCCAGCGAGGCCGACGGTGCGCGGGAGTTTGATAAGCAGGACTTGCTCGACTCGGTGCAGGCCGAGCTCGGGCGCCTGTTCAACACGCGGCGAGGACCGCGCACCCTCACCCAACCGCCCAGCGTCATCGATTACGGCATCGCCGACTGGAGCGCCCTGCAACAACAACGCAGCGATGACCGTCGCCGGCTGACGCGCGATGTCCGCGAAGCCATCAGCCATTTCGAGCCGCGCCTGAAACTGGACGAGGTGCAGGTCAAGCCCGTGCCCGACCATCCGCAACGGTTGAGCATTCGATTGACCGGCGAGCTGCGCAGCGGCCAGCAACACTGGCCGGTGGCGTTTGTCATCGAACCCGGCGGCGAAGGGCTGGAGGTGCGCCATGAGCGACTCGATTGATCCGCAACTGCTCGACTACTACCAGCGCGAACTGACCTGGCTGCGCCACGCTGGCAGCCAGTTTGCCGAGCGTTACCCGAAGGTCGCGCGACGACTGGAACTGTCGCCCGGCGAGTGTCCCGACCCACACGTCGAACGTTTGCTCGAAGGTTTTGCCCTGCTGGCTGCACGACTGCAGCGCCGACTCGACGACGACTACGCCGAGTTCAGCGACGCTTTGCTCGAGCAGCTCTATCCGTTGGCCGTCAGGCCATTGCCATCCTGCGCCATTGTCCAGTTCGAGCCCGACCCGAGCAAAGGCAACCTCGACGACGGCTATCCCCTGCCCCGCGACACGCCATTGTTTGTCACCACCGGCAAAGGCGAGAGCATCCACTTTCGCACCTCGGCCGCCGTGCGCCTATGGCCCATCGACGTCAGCGAAGCGTTATTGCTCGGCAGCGATGAAGCCCAGGCGCTGACCGGTGTGGCGCAATCGCGCTCGGCGTTGCGCCTGAGCCTGCGTTGCCTCGGTGAAAGCCAATGGTCGGCGCTTGGCATTGAGCATCTACGCATCCATCTGGCCGCGTCACCGGTGATCAACGCCTGCCTGTATGACCTGCTCGGTGCCCATGCGGTACAGGTGCTGGCCGGCACGCCCGGGAGCATTCCGACGCACGTGAAGGGTTTACCGAAGATCGTCGGTTTCAGCGATGACGAAGTCCTGCTGCCGGACGAGGACGGCGTACACCCCGGCATGCGCCTGCTGGCGGAATATTTTGCTTTCCCGGACAAGTTTCATTTCTTCGATCTGCCGTTGAACGGCGTCAGCAGCGACAGCCAGACGTTGTACCTGTACATCGTTTTCGACCGTGCTCCAGCCAGCCGCCTGCATTTACAAGCCAGTGACATCGCATTGGGTTGCGCGCCAGCAATCAATCTGTTCCCGCGTACCTCCGAGCCACTGCGCCCGGACGGCACCCGCAGCGAGTACCGTTTGATTGCCGACAGCCACCGCGAGAACAGCGTCGAAATCCACAGCATCCGCAGCATGCGCGCCAGTTGCCCCAGCGGTGTGCAACAGCTGCCGGCGTATTACGGCAGTCAGCACAGTGGCGGCGATCAACAGCGTTACTGGCATGCACGGCGGGTCAGCGGCAAGACGCCGAACCGGCTCGGCAGCGACCTGCTGGTGAGTGTCGTCGACACCCGTTTCGACCCGTTGAGCGAGCTGCCGGATTACAGCCTCACCGCCGAGCTGCTGTGCACCAATCGGCATTTGGCGCAGAGCCTGCCCGCCGGCACACCGCTGGGTTTCGAACGTCCCGGGCCGATTGCCTGGGCGCGACTGCGCAACCCGCCGAGCCCGCAAAGTCTGCCGCGACTGGACGGTGATTCGCGCTGGCGACTGGTGTCGCAACTGACCCTCAATCATTTGTCGCTGGTCGAAGGCCCGCAAGCACTCGACGCACTGAAAGAGATTCTGCACTTGCACAACCTGCGCGACGAAGCCAGTGCACTGCGGCAGATCGAGGGGCTGCTGAACCTGCGTAGCGAGCGCGTGATCAGCCATGTCGGCGCCGACGCCTGGCGCGGTTGGCGCAATGGCCTGGAGGTGCAATTGCAACTCGATGCGCAACACTTTGTCGGCAGCAGCGCGGTGTTGTTTTCTGCCGTACTGGCGCAGTTCTTTTCGGTGTACGCCACAGCCAATCGCTTTGTGCGCACGGTATTGATGCACGGTGACAAGGAGATCAAGGCATGGCAACCCCAAGCCGGCATGCCCCTGTCGCTCTGACCCTGAGCCAACGACTGCGCCGCGATCCGCAGGCGTTTGAGTGGCTGCAGGCCCTGCTGCTGCTCGAGCGCGAACAACCGCAAGCCGAATCGTTGGGCAGCGGCACTTCGCCCCAGGCCGAAGCGCTGAAATTGCGCGGACCTTTGACACCGCTGTTCCCCACCAGCCAGATCGAAAACCTGCACGAAGAACCGGGCCAGCCATTAACCCTCGGCACACCGATGTTCGGTCTCGGCGGCCCCGACGGCCCGTTGCCCTACGCCTATCAGGAATGGTTGCAACAACGGGCCCGAGCCAAGGATCACGCGCCGGCCGAGTTCCTTGATCTGTTCCAGCATCGCCTGCTCAGCCTGCTTTACAAGGTGATGCGCAAACACCGGGTGGCATTGGGCTTTGTCACACCCGGGGCGTCGCCGGTGCAGGCGCAATTGCGGGCCCTCACCGGGCTGTTGCCCAAGGCTTTGCAGGAGCGTCAAGCAGTTCCTGATTGCGCAGTGCTGGCCTGTACGGCGCTGTTCGCCGACGGCCGGCGCTCGCTGGCGGGGTTCGCAGCGACAGTTCGGGAACAGTTCGGCGTACCGGTGGCACTCAGTGCCTGCCAAGGCGCCTGGCGCGAAATCCCGCCGGCCAGTCGCAGTGTCATCAAATCCGGGGGGCGAAATTTGCAACTCGGGCGCACCGCAGTGGCCGGAAGCCGGGTGTGGGATGAACACGCCGGCATACGTCTGACCATCGGCCCACTGCCCTCGACGCAAGCGATCCGTTTTTTGCCGGACGGCGAAGCGCACCCGGCATTGGCCAGCCTCGCGGCGTTGTACTTCGGTCCCGATCTCGACGTGACGCTGGTGCTGCTGGTACGCGGTGCCGGGCCGATGAAACTCGGGCGCCAGGCACCGGTTTTGCTCAGCTGGAACGGTGGCTTGCAGCGTCAGGCCAGCTTGGCCGTGCAGCGTATCGAAACCCGTCTTCGTCAGTTGGAGATCACCTGACATGGAACTCGCCAGCCTGATCGGACGGCTCAACCCGGACAACCGCCGCGCCCTCGAGCGCGCCGCCCAGCGCTGTCTGCAGCGCGGGCATCACTTTGTCGAGATCGAACACCTGTTGCTGGAACTGCTCGATATCGAAGCGGGAGACTTTGCCTTGCTCCTGCCACGCTTCGGCCTCGAACGCGATGCGCTGACCGCGGAAATCAACAAGGCGCTGGATCTCTTCAAGGGTGGCAGCACGCGCACGCCGGCGCTGTCCTCGCACACGCTTGGCTTGTTGGAGGATGCCGTCGTTCAAGCCAGTGTACTGGGGATCGACAGCATTCGTTCCGGCTTGCTGTTACTGGCACTGATCGACCGCGACGAGCGCCGCAGTTTGCTGCTCAACAGTGCTTCGTCATTGTTGCGGATTCCCAGGGAAGCGCTGCGCACCAACCTGCTGGAGTGGACGGAAAACTCCCGCGAGCATGTCGGCCCGCGTTCAGCGTCAGCTGGAAATTCCGCGCCCCGGCAGGACTCAGTACTGGACCAATACACTCAGGACCTGACTGCCGATGCCCACGCCGGACGTATCGATCCGATCGTGGGGCGCGATGGCGAAATCCGCCAGTGCATCGACATTCTTCTTCGGCGTCGGCAGAACAACCCGATTCTGGTCGGCGCGCCCGGCGTCGGTAAAACGGCGGTGGTCGAAGGCCTGGCCCTGCGCATCGCCGCCGGTGATGTACCGCCGTCGTTGCAGGAAGTCAGCCTGCGCGTGCTTGACCTCGGCTTGCTCCAGGCCGGAGCCGGGGTCAAAGGCGAATTCGAACAGCGGCTCAAAGGCGTGATTGATGCTGTGCGCAGCGCCGACAAACCGATCATCCTGTTCATCGACGAAGCCCACACGCTGATCGGCGCTGGCGGGGCCGAGGGCGGCAGCGATGCGGCCAACCTGCTCAAACCGGCATTGGCCCGGGGTGAGTTGCGCACCCTCGCCGCGACTACGTGGATGGAGTACAAAAAATATTTCGAGAAAGACCCGGCCCTCGCCCGCCGCTTTCAGTTGGTACAGGTTGAAGAGCCCGACGAAATCACCGCCGTGGAAATGCTCCGGGGCGTGGCCGCCAAACTGGAACAGCATCACGGCGTGCAAGTGCTCGACGCGGCGATCCACGAAGCGGTGAAACTCTCGCACCGCTACATCTCCGGTCGTCAACTACCGGACAAAGCCATCAGCGTCCTCGACACCGCCTGCGCCCGCGTCGCGCTCGGTCAACACGACGTACCGCCACCGCTGGAGAGCCTGCGCCATCGGCAAAACAGCCTCAAAGATGAAGTCGAACGCCTGCGCCGAGAGCAGGCCACCGGGCTGGATCATCGCGAACGCATCACCCTGCTGGAGGCTGAATCGAAGACCAATGTGCAAGCGATCCGCGAACTGGAAACACGTTGGAGTGAAGAGCGCGTGGCCGTGCGTGAACTACTCGAAACACGCCGCGAATTGCTGGCGTTGAGCGAAAGCGCCGATAGCGACAAACCCGACGAAGCCACCGACAGCCGCATCGATCATCTGGCCGCCGAACTGCTGCGCCTGGAAGCGGGACTGGATGCGATTCGCCAGGACGACCCGCTGGTGCCGGAACAGGTCGACGCGAAAACCGTCGCTGCCGTCATAGCCGGCTGGACCGGCATTCCCGTCGGCAAAATGCTCGCCGACGAAGCCCATGCCGTGCGCACCCTCGGCACCCGCATGGGCCAGCGCGTCATGGGCCAGAGCACCGCGCTCAACACCATCGCCCAGCGTTTGCAGGCTTATCGGGCGGGGCTCACCGATCCGCAAAAACCGGTCGGTGTGTTTCTGCTTGTCGGGCCTACGGGCGTCGGCAAAACCGAAACCGCGTATGCACTGGCCGATGCGTTGTACGGCGGCGAGCGCAACCTGATCAGCATCAATCTTTCCGAGTATCAGGAAGCCCATACCGTCAGCCAACTCAAGGGCGCGCCACCCGGCTACGTCGGTTATGGCAGCGGCGGCGTGCTGACCGAAGCCGTGCGGCGCAAACCGTACTCGGTGGTGTTGCTGGATGAAATCGAGAAGGCGCATCCGGATGTGCTGGAAGCGTTTTACAACGTGTTCGACAAGGGCTTGATGGAGGACGGCACCGGGTTGGTGGTCGATTTCAAGAACACCGTGATGCTCGCCACCAGCAATGTCGGTGCTGAGTTGCTGCTCGATACGCCGGTGTCGCAAATCGGCAGCGAAGCCTTCAACGAAGCGCTGCACAAAGTCCTGCTGCAAGCCTTCCGCCCGGCGTTTCTGGCGCGCATGACCGTGGTTGCGTATCGGCCGCTGGATGAGGCGACGCTGGAAGGGATTGTGTTGGCGAAGCTGGAAAAACTGCGTGGCCGCTACAAGGCGGCGACCGGCAAGCAGTTCGAGTTTGATTCGGGAATTGTGAAAGCGGTGCTCGCCAAATGCAGCGCGGCGGGTGCTCGGGATGTCGAGAATGTGTTGATGACGCAGGTGACGGGGAAGTTGGCGGAGTGGGTGTTGGAATGACCGCCGCCAACGAGAATTGACGAAACACAGAAATGGCACCCGCGCAGGAGACGGAGTAATGACAGAAGCGGATTTTTTGAATGCGGTGCTGCAGGCAGCAGGTGTACACCCAAAGCTGCAAGATACCGATGAACCAAGTCAATTTACGAAGAGCTGGGTTTCTGAAGGTCCTTGGGAGAGCGCTGCGCAAGTTGAGATAGCTCACCATCTACGACGTGGTTACGGCATCACAACGAAAATTCGCGAAATCAGTTACCCAGAGCCTTACTCCAGCGAAAAGGTCGATTTCTATTTCGAACTGCAAGATGAGTCCTACGCCATTGAAATAAAAGTAGAAAGCACGAACGGCTTATTCGGCGGCGCAAACTTACAGGAATCGATCACCCGTGACGTTTACAAATTAGGCGGTTTTGTTGCTGATCACAGATGGGTCGTGGTCATAGCCACCAGCCAAAAAAATTGCGAACTGCTTGATCTCACCTTGAATCGCGGGGACTCATGGTCTCGAGATGTGGAGGGTCAATTCAAGGCTTACCTGTGCAACATTGACACGTACCCACACGGACTGCCCATCGATCGCTCAAAACAACTTTCTGCACCTTTCAACTTTATAACCAACTACCACAAATAATCTCACCCGCATTTTCCAACAGAGGGCACATCAATGAATCAAAGGGAACGAAATCAAAGGGGGCAGATTTATTTATGAAAAAAATAGATTCGTGCCCTTTTTCGCCCCCCTTTTCGAGGATTGAAGACCATGGAACAGTTTAATTCCGTTCAAGAAGGTATTGCAGAGCTGCACAAACGCAACACTGGAAATAAAAAAGTCCACGCGCTCCTGACGTTCCAGCACAACAACCACAAAATGTGCAAAACGTGTTTTCTGTTTGAGTCAAAGGAGGACGCTGGCGCGCAACTGATAAAGGCTTATGTCCAACTTCAAATCAGCAATGTGCCCCGAAACGAAATGCAGGCAGCCATTGATGCCCGGCAAGTTGCTATCAACGCGGAACTCGCAGAGGGAGACCCCGCAGAACTTGGCGTTGTGCCCGAAGGACACGCGGAAGAGTTTCTTATCGATTATTTTGATACAGCCGTCGCCATCGCCGAAGACGTCAAGTATGTAACCGTTTACCTCACACACAGCCCATGTACGCCGACTGACAGAAAGCCAAGTCATTCGCTACCTGGCTGGCCTTTGAGTTGCACTGCCAAATTCGCAACGCTGGCAGCCAACCATCCGGAGTACTTTTTCTCTATCGTTTTTCTTAAAAAATTCGGAACACTGGATGGCAATGACACCCCACAGAGAACATTGAAAACACTCTCGGGTGACCGAGCCAATCTGGCTTTTATCGAACTAAAAAAAGAACCACCGTATGAGCGACCATAAAAACGCCATCTATTAAAACAGCATGGCAGCCCGCTATTAAATTCAATGAGCCAGCAAACATGAAAGACACACTACTGACTTACATCGATGAGGACGGAAAGAAAGCAGCAAAAAAGCTGTGGGCAAAATACTCTGGCATTTGCGATCTGATTGCCCCGACGAGTCTCGGCTGGAGAGATGCCTTTGGAGGAATGCTAATTATTATTGGCCACGGCAGCACCATGGTAAAAATGGACAGACATACCGGCTTGCACAACATGATCGGCAATTGCGGTAGTTGCTTTATTGTGCTCGCTGCCTGCGAAGTTGGAGAAACACATATTAGTATTGGTGAACTTCAACCTATTGCTCAAGGCTTGGCGAACCTAAGGCCCAACGCCATTGTATGGGGCACGACTCGGGATCTGCCGCAACAAGCCGTCAGTGACGGTACCTGCTTTTATAAAAGCCCTCTGTTTAATTGGCTACAGCCTGCCAACGACCATTTCCCTGGGTTATGGAAGCAGTTCCGAAAACAAAGTGACATTGAGGCAGTGATGTCGATGATGCCCAATTTGAACTTTAATTCTCTTTAGAACCGAATCCGCTTCATGAACGCTGCAACCACCTCATCAAGGCCGCCCAATGCCTCGTGCCACCGACAGTAACGCAACGCTTTCGTTGACCGCCGCCGCACTGTCGGCGCTTTACCCTGAGTGGTTGTCCGGTGAAGAAGCCCTCAACTCGCTCTGTTCGCAAACCCTCAACGGCCTCAACGACGGCATCTCCCTCACCCTGACCACCGCCATCGCCAGCCACGTCACCACAACCCTGCACAACGACGCTCAGCTTCGCCCGTTCGACGCTTTGGTCGCCGAGATCCGCCAACTGCCGGCCGACGCAACTGCCGAACGCTATCAACTGGTTTTACGTCCGTGGCTCTGGTGGCTGACCCTCGCCAGCAACAACCGCGTATTCCAGAACCTCACCACCTCGGACATCGTCACCACAATTTTCAAAGCCCACGGCTTCACCGATTTCAAACTCTCGCTGACTGGCAGCTACACGCCCCGCGAATACTGCGTGCAATACAGCGAAACCGACTTCGCCTTCGTCTCTCGCCTGCTGGAAGAGGAAGGCATCTTCTGGTTTTTCACCCACGACGAGGGCAAGCACACGCTGGTGCTGGGCGACAGCAATGACGCCTTCGTGCAGATCCCCAACGGCCCGAAGGTCAAGTATCTGGGCCAGCAAATGGGTGAGCGCGAGTTGCATGGCATTCGCTCGGGCCAAGTGTGTCTGCAAGCCGTGGCCGGCGTGTACAAGGCGACGGATTATGAGTTCACCACGCCGACCACTTCACTCTTCGGCCAGGCCGAAGCGGTCGCAGGGCCGCGTTCCATCTATGAACATCCGGGTGGTTACAACGCCAAGGCCCGGGGTGATGCATTGACCAAACAGCGGGTCGACGGCCTGCGCAGTGAAGAGAAACGTTTTGTTGGCGAGAGCGACTGCCGCTGGCTGATCCCCGGCCATTGGTTCACCCTCGACGGCCACGAAGACGAAAGCCTGAACATCGATTGGGTCGTCACGCGGGTCACCCACGACGCCAGCCACGAAAGCTATCGCAATCGCTTCGAAGCCATCCCCAAAGCCACGCCGTTCCGCCCGGAACGCGTCACACCGAAACCGCGCATGCATCCACAGACGGCCATCGTGGTCGGCAAGTCCGGCGAGGAAATCTGGACCGACGAATACGGTCGGATCAAATTGCAGTTTCCCTGGGATCGCGACGGCAAGAACGACGAAACCAGCTCCTGCTGGGTGCGCGTGGTGTTGCCATGGAGCGGCAAGGGGTTCGGCATGCAGTTTGTGCCGCGCATCGGCCAGGAAGTCATCGTGACCTTTATCGACGGCGATCCGGACCGGCCGCTGGTGACCGGCTGCGTGTACAACGGCGACAACGCCCTGCCCTACGCGCTGCCGGCCAACCAGACCCAGTCCGGCATCAAGACACAATCGTCCAAGGGTGGCGGCGGTTTCAACGAGCTGCGTTTCGAGGACAAGAAGGACGCTGAGGAGGTGTTTCTGCAGGCGCAGAAAGACCTGAAGATCAACGTGCTCAACGACACCACCGCCACCGTCGGCCACGACGAAACCCTCACGGTGCAGAACGCCCGCACCCGCACGGTCAAGGACGGCGACGAGACCGTGACCCTGGAAAAAGGTAAACGCAGCGTGACGATTCAGACCGGCAGCGACAGCCTCGATGTGAAGGACAGTCGCACGGTAAAAGTCGGTGCCGACCAGAACCACAGCACCGGCGGCAACTACACCGACAAGGTCACCGGCGATTACAGCCTGACGGTGGACGGCAACCTGACCATCAAGGTCAGCGGCACCCTCACCCTGCAAAGCGGCGGCAGTTTCACGATCAAGAGCGGCGCGGATCTGGCCACTTCGGCCAGCACCTCGATCACCCAGAAGGCCGGCACCGCCATGACCAACCAGGCCGGCACTTCGCTGGACAACAAGGCCGGAACGACGCTGACCAACGATGCCGGCATCAGCCTGACCAACAAGGGCGCGGCCTCACAGACCGTGGACGGTGGCGGCATGCTGACCATCAAGGGCGGGCTGGTGCAGGTCAACTGACAAGGAGTCGCCATGGCGATCACACCGCTGGATTTGCAGCAGGATGACAAACACCTCAAGGGACGATTGAAGGATGGCCAGCTCGACGGTCCGTTGAATATCAAGGATGACGGTCGCCAACAGGCAGACCTGAATTACAGCCAGGGCCAATTGCAGGGCACGTCTCTGCTCTACCACCCCAACGGCAAGGTTTCGGCGCAGATGCCGTTCGTGCGCGACAAGCTGCAAGGCGTCGCCAGTTTTTATGCGCCTGAGGGCTGGTTGCAGCGCAAGGCATCCTATCGGCGCGGCCTGTTGCATGGCGAGGCGTTCAATTACTTTCCCGACGGGCAAGTGGCGGAGGCCGAGTTCTATCGCGACGGCGTGCGCGAGGGGCGTTATCAGCGCTTTCATCCCAACGGCAAACCGGCGGTGGATGCGCGTTATCTGAATGGGCAACTGATGGAGCCGGAACAGGGATTTGCCGAGGACGGGCGGCCACTGGATGCCGATGGCAAACCGATTTCCCGGGTGCGCTGGTGGTTTCGCAAGTGGACGGATCCGCAGCAGGCCTGACTCAGGGAATCAACATCTGCATCTGCCCCGGCATTACGATCTTGATCACCCCCGCCCAGTTGCACATCAACGTGCTGTTGGCATCGATCGCCGGCATCCCGCCCAGCAGCAGGGTCGGTGCACCGCCGGGGATCCACGGCGTGGCGGTGTCGGGAATGCACGGCATCGGCGTCAATACGCCCAGCGCAGCAGCAGTGGCAGCGGCGACCATCGGATTGGCCATGCTCATGCACATGCCGAACGTGGTGACGTTGACCAGCGGAATATGATCCATGATGTTCGCCGCCGGCATTCCTCCGGTCAGCGTGCGATTGACCGGCAGCACGTTGAGCACTGCCGGGGCGGCGCCGAAACTGCATTGCAGGGTGGCGCTGGCACAGACTTGCGGGCAGCCCATTTCAAAGCTCCTTGCCGAACATGGCATACCCGCTAAACCTTAGCCTGCTGTGGCCCGCCGCGCACATTCCCAAAGGTGATTATCCTGCAACACGCTAACCTATAAGACCGCTGCGCGCTTGTGGCCGCCCTGGTGCGCCATTAGATTAGCCAATGATGTCTGGCCTCCAAAATAAGCAGAAGGGATAAGCATGGCGCTTACTGACCAGTCCACCCGTATCCGCTCTGGCGAAGAACTCGATGCCAGCCTGATCGACCCGTACCTCAAGGCGCACATTCCGGGCCTGACCGGCACGCCGCAGATCAGCCAGTTTCCCGGCGGCGCGTCGAACCTGACGTACCTGCTGGAATACCCGGACCAGGAATTTGTCCTGCGCCGTCCGCCGTTCGGCCACAAGGCCAAATCCGCCCATGACATGGGCCGCGAATTCCGCATCCTCAATCAACTGCGCGACGGTTTCCCCTACTGCCCGAAAGCCTACGTGCACTGCACCGACGAGTCGGTGATCGGTGCCGAGTTCTATGTGATGGAGCGGGTCAAGGGCATCATCCTGCGCTCAGATCTGCCGCCAGAACTGGGCCTCGATGCAGCCAGGACCGAAGCACTGTGCAAGAGCTTCATCGACCGTTTCGTCGAACTGCACCGGGTTGACTACAACGCCTGCGGCCTCGGCGATCTGGGCAAGCCGGAAGGTTACGTCGCCCGTCAGATCAAGGGCTGGAGCGAACGTTACGAAAAAGCCCTGACCCCGGATGCGCCGCACTGGGAAAAGGTCAAGGCCTGGCTCAATGACAAGATGCCGGCCGACCATCCGACCTCAAGCATCGTCCACAACGACTACCGTTTCGACAACGTGATCCTCGACCCGGACAACCCGATGCAGATCATCGGCGTGCTCGACTGGGAACTGACCACCCTCGGCGATCCGCTGATGGACCTGGGCAACACCCTCGCCTACTGGATTCAGGCCGATGATCCGGCCCCCGTGCAACTGATGCGCCGCCAGCCGAGCCACGCCCCGGGCATGCTGAGCCGCCGCGAATTCGTCGATTACTACGCCGAACGCTCGGGCATCCGCATCGACAATTTCGACTTCTACTACACCTACGGCCTGTTCCGCCTGGCCGGCATCGTGCAGCAGATCTACTACCGCTTCTACCACGGCCAGACTCAGGACAAACGCTTCGCGCAGTTCATTCACATGAACAAACTGCTGGAGCACATGAGCCTGCAGGTCATTGCGAAATCGAGCCTCTGACGGCCCACACCAAGGAACCCCCATGTCCAAGACTCAGTTGTTCGACCTCGACGGCAAAATCGCCTTCGTCTCCGGCGCCAGCCGCGGCATCGGTGAAGCCATCGCCAAACTGCTGGCCCAGCAAGGCGCCCATGTGATCGTCTCGAGCCGCAAGCTCGAAGGTTGCCAGCATGTCGCCGACGCGATCATCGCCGCTGGCGGCAAAGCCACCGCCGTGGCCTGCCACATCGGTGAAATGGAACAGATCAGCCAGGTATTCGCCGGGATCAAGGAACAGTTCGGCCGCCTCGATATCCTGGTGAACAACGCCGCGACCAACCCGCAGTTCTGCAACGTGCTGGACACCGACCTGAGCGCATTCCAGAAGACCGTCGACGTGAACATCCGCGGCTACTTCTTCATGTCGGTAGAAGCCGGCAAGCTGATGCGCGAAAACGGTGGCGGCAGCATCATCAACGTTGCGTCGATCAACGGTATTTCACCGGGGATCTTCCAGGGCATCTATTCGGTGACCAAAGCGGCAGTGATCAACATGACCAAGGTCTTCGCCAAGGAATGCGCGCAATTCGGCATCCGTTGCAACGCCCTGCTGCCGGGCCTGACCGACACCAAATTCGCCTCGGCACTGGTCAAGAACGACGCGATCCTCAAGCAGGCGCTGACGCAGATCCCGCTCAAGCGCGTAGCCGATCCGAGTGAAATGGCCGGGGCGGTGCTGTACCTGGCCAGTGATGCGTCGAGCTACACCACCGGGGTTGCGCTGAATGTGGACGGTGGGTTCCTGTCCTGAAGCAGACTTGCCTGTGTAGGAGCTGCCAAAGGCTGCGATCTTTGACTTTGAAGATCAAGATCAAAAGATCGCAGCCTTCGGCAGCTCCTACACAGGATTGAGCTCAGGCAATGACCTTATGCACCGCCAGCAAAGCCGCCCCACGCTACTGCGTGACACACCGGGTGGTGGTGATATGGCGCGTGACCTGCTCGTCAACGTACATATCGCCAGACACCTGAGTGTTCTCCAGCGTCTGACAGGTACGCACCGGCGGTGGTGGCGGCGCAGCAGGAGGCGGTGGCGGAGGACTTGCGCAGCCGCTCAATAGCGCGACAGAGAAAGCCAGAGACAACGGCAGATACACGCGTTTCCCAGGATTATTCATAGGACGACCCGCGGTGAATGGAAGAGCCACTTCCGCGATCGCGCACGAATACCGCGGATGACGGAAGACCTGACCACTCATTCTTTATAGCCGACTACCCGGCGAGCGCCAGTGAACTGGAGGGGGATGAGGGAATTGGCTGTCGATTTTGTGGAGAGCAAACTCTGTGAGGGCGGGTTACCTCAGCAAGAAATTTATTGACTGGAAGGCCGCCATCGCTGGCAAGCCAGCTCCCACACTGGGATCGGGTGCCATCAGTTAGACATTGGTCGGCTGTCAGGCCGCCATCGCTGGCAAGCCAGCTCCCACAACTTTATTCGTGCACACCCCATGCGGCGAAGCCGCCCCACTCAACACAATGAGCGTTAGCTCGAGTACCGCTTTTGATCTGAGGGCCCGTCGGCAGGCTGAGTGGAGGGATTTATCCGGGGGTGGGAGCGCAGCGACCGTTTGGCGCAGCCAAACA
>NZ_JBQEPG010000041.1:0-33346 GCF_052045635.1 Pseudomonas sp. 22189 | reverse complement strand
CTCCTACAGGGGGATATTGAGTTCCAGTACCAGGTTCATGAACGCCAGCGCTGCCGCGCTGTGATAATTATTGCGCCGGCGCAACAACGCCGCCCCACGCTGCGGCGCTTCGTTCTCGATTGGCAGCCTGCGCAACGCCCGATCCTCGGTAGCAATCGCCTCGGGCAACATCGTCGCCATCGGCGCATGTCGCACCACCTCCAGCAACGTGCTCACCGAGTTCACCTCGATCCGCACCTGCGGCGTGATCCCCAACTGACGAAAATATTCATCGATTGATAACCGGGTAATGAAGTCCGGTGCCAGCAAGGCGAAATCCAGCTGTGCAAGGTCACTCGACGTCAGTATCCCGCTGCTGTCGTACAGCGGATGTTCACGCCCGACCATGACTCCCAGGGTTTCGGTAAACGCCGGAATGCACTCGAGATCGGGGTGGCGCACCGGGGTAAAGGCAATCGCGATGTCCAGCGAATCGTCCGCCAGTCCCGCTTCGATATCGTCCATCGACAGCTCGAAAATCTGCAGGTGGATACCCGGGTAGCGCGCCGCGAAATCACGCACCAACGGCCCGACCAGATACGCCATGAAGGTCGGGGTCATGGCCAGGCGCAGGTTGCCACGGGACAGATCCTTCACGTCATGCAACGCCCGCTTGCCCGCCTCCAGCTCCACCAGCACCCGCCGCGCGCATTCGATGTAAGCCTCGCCGGCATCGGTGGCCTTGACCGTGCGCGAAGTGCGATCGAACAGGGCCACCCCCAGAGTTTCCTCAAGTTGGCGGATCTGTTGCGACAGGGTCGGCTGCGACACGTGCAACGCCTCCGCCGCCCGGGTGAATCCGCCGTGGTCGGCCACGGCCAGCAGATAACGCAAATGTCGCAACAGCATCGGGCTCACCATCTATAGGCAGGACTTATGCAAAGCATTGTATATCGGTCTTGGACGCTATGGATCAACCGGCAGAAGATGGCTCCCACACAGCAAGCCAACCTTGAAAGGAGCGACACCATGCAACAGTCCCACGCTTACAACGATGCCAGCCTGGCCCTGACCACCCGCATTCTCGACATCAAGGCCCGCAAAAATCTGTCGTGGCAGGATCTGGCTGACGACACCGGCCTGAGCCTGGCCTACGTCACTGCGGCCCTGCTCGGCCAGCACCCTTTGCCGCAAGACGCCGCGCGAGTGGTCGGCGCCAAGCTTGAACTGGACGCCGACGCCGTTGCCGCCCTGCAGATCATCCCGTTGCGTGGCAGCCTCAGCGGCGTGCCGACCGACCCGACCATCTACCGCTTCCACGAGATGATCCAGATCTACGGCACCACCCTCAAAGCCCTGGTCCACGAGCAGTTCGGCGACGGCATCATCAGCGCCATCAACTTCAAGCTCGACATCAAGAAAGTCGAAGACCCGGAAGGCGGCTCCCGCGCCGTGGTCACCCTCGACGGCAAGTTCCTGCCGCTGCGTCCGTTCTGATCCACCCGGCCCGCACCTGAGGTGCGGGCCCATCCAAATCTCAATTGCCAAGTCGTCACCCCATCTGCCTGGAGGCTGCCCCATGCACAAAATTCTGTTGACCCTGGCCCTGCTCGCCGGCCTCGCCGCCCAGGCCCAGGCTGATGAAGAGGCCATTGCCTACCGCTACGGCATGGCGCTGGATATTGCTGAAGTCGTGAGCATCACCCCGGTCGCCGACGTCTGCGGCGTTGTACCGGTCGAGATGACCTACCTCGACAGCCACGGCGCAAAACACATTCTTCAATACAGCGAATTCGGCACCGGCTGTTCGAACTGAGAGGACAACACCATGAAAAACCTGATCGAAGGCTTCCTGAAGTTCCAGAACGAGGCGTTTCCGCAACGCACCGAACTGTTCAAACACTTGGCGACCACTCAACAACCCGGGACCTTGTTCATCACCTGTTCCGACAGCCGCGTGGTGCCGGAACTGCTGACCCAGCAAGAACCCGGCGAGCTGTTCGTGATCCGTAACGCAGGCAATATCGTGCCGTCCTACAGCCCGCATCCGGGCGGGGTGTCGGCGACGGTGGAATATGCGGTGGCGGTGCTTGGGGTGACTGACATCGTGATCTGCGGCCACTCCGATTGCGGCGCGATGACCGCGATTGCCCAATGCAAATGTATGGATCACCTGCCCGCCGTCAGCGGCTGGCTGCAACATGCCGAGTCGGCGAAAGTGGTGAACGAGGCACGACCGCATGCCAATGACGCGGCGAAATTGAGTGCGATGGTGCGGGAAAATGTGATCGCGCAACTGGCGAACATTCAGACCCACCCGAGCGTGCGCCTGGCCCAGGAGAAAGGCCTGCTGAACCTGCATGGCTGGGTCTATGACATCGAGACCGGGTCAATCGACGCGCTGGCGGCGGATCGCCGTACGTTTGTGCCGCTGGCTGAGCAACCGGCGACGTGTGCCATTCAGGCAAACGCCAGCGCAGCCGCCTGATACAAATCCGCTGAGGTGAAGAGGAACTTGTGGCGAGGGGATTTATCCCCGATGGACTGCGCAGCAGGCCCGATCTCTTGGGGCCGCTTCGCGCCCCATCGGGGATAAATCCCCTCACCACAGGGCCGGTGTGCATCAATCGGGATAAGGCGTTTTCAGCGTTTTACGCTGAGATCAACCTGCGTCATGCGACTACGAACCGTAAACACCCCATCCCCCGAAAGAATCGCACTGCGCGCAAACAGGCGCCCGCTCTCCCAGTTCGAAAGCCCCAGCTCCGGTTTGTTCAACGCGTACTGCCCATCGACCCAACGGGTAATCCCGTTGCCCACAAACGGCGCGTTCACCGCGTTGTAGAAACGTTCCTGGGCCGCCGCATCCTCGCTGATCAGCGACACCGTGAACTGCGGGCTGTAGCGGTTGAACAGCGCGATCGCCTGATCCAGATCATCGACGATCATCAGACTGACTTCCGGGGTTTCTTCCCATTCCCACTCGCGACCCAAATCGGACTCCGCCAGCGCTTCGGCCAAGGCCTCGGTCTGATAACCCTCGGCGCGATAGACCTCGACCGTTGTGTTCTGCCACTCGGCCGGCAGGTAGCTTTCACTGCCGGCGACGATGTGCAGTTTGCAGCCCTGCCCGCGTGCTGTTCCCGCTTGTTTGAGCGCATCGAGGAACAACGGCAGCAGTTCGGCGACACGGTCGCGTTGAATCAGGCAAACGTTCAGCGTGTTGCAGACCTTGCGATCCAGCGAGTTGCGCACCACGGCGGCGAAGCGTGTGGCATCGGCATCACGATCGGCAATCAGCCATGCGCCGCCAGTGCCATGCAGGCTGACCGCCGTGCCCGCTTGCTGGGCGATGCTGCCCAACTGGCTGACCGCACGCCCCGAACCCCGGGCCACCGCCAGCGACAGACGCCGGTCGGCGAACATCGCCCAACCGGCGGCGTGATTGACGCTCTCCACCAGCGACACCGCCCCCGCCGGCAGACCGGCATCGGCCAGCGCCGGGTTCAGCGCGTGAGTGACGATCGCTTGCGCGGTGCCCAACGCGTCGCTGCCGATGCGCAGCACCGCGGTGTTGCCAGTGCGCAGTACGCCGGCGGCATCGGCGAACACGTTCGGCCGCCCTTCAAACACGAACGCCACAATGCCCAGCGGCGACACCACTTGTTCGACTTTCCAGCCGTCGTGTTCGACGCTGCTGATGACCTTGCCGCGCGTGGCCGGCGCATCACGCCAGGCGCGCAGACCGGCGATCATGTCACGGCGCATGCGCTCGTCGGCGAGCAGCCGGGTGGTGGAGCGACCACGGGCCTTGGCGCGTTCGATGTCGGCCAGGTTCGCCGCTTCGATCAGGCTCCAGCATTCCGGGGTTTCCAGACGTTGGGCGAACAGATCGAAGAAACGACTGATGGCTTGGTCGGTCACCGCCGACAAGGCAGTGAAAGCCGCTTCAGCGCGTTCGATGGCCACCGCAGCGGCCTGTTGATCGACCACCGCAATCAGCAACAGCTCGCCACTCACCTGCTCGACCAAAAGGTGGTCACCGGGCTGAAACCGCGCCGCCAGTTCGGGGCTGACCACGGTCACGCGGTTACCAGCGAAAGGGATCGGCGTACCGGCGACTAGACGTTCGAGCGCAAGAGACATGAAGCGGATTCACCATATGAGGGGCGGCCGGAAAATGTAGCGGATTCTGCGCTGTAATACACCTTCTACAAACAGCATCAAACCTGTGGGAGCTGGCTTGCCAGCGATGAGGCCGGCAAGCCCGGCATCGATGTTGCTGAACCACCGCTATCGCTGGCAAGCCAGCTCCCACAGGGTTTTGCAGTGTTTGAAAGATCGGGTCAGAAGACTGACCAGCCAATCCGCGAGCTGAGCATCTCCAGCGCTGCCATCCCCGCCAGCGAGTTGCCAGCAGCATTGAGTTCCGGCGACCATACGCACACGCTGAATTGCCCCGGCACCACCGCGACAATCCCGCCGCCGACCCCGCTCTTGCCCGGCAGGCCGACGCGATAGGCGAAATTGCCGGCCTCGTCGTACAAACCGCTGGTGGCCATGATCGAGTTGACCTGCTGAGTCTGGCGACGGGTGAGGATCTGTTCGCCGCTGTGTTTGCAGAACCCGTCGTTGGCGAGGAAGCAGAACGCCCGCGCCAGGTCGATACAGTTCATGCGCAACGCGCAGTGGCTGAAGTAGCTGCGCAATACCGCTTCGACGTCGTTGTGGAAGTTGCCGAACGATTGCATCAGGTACGCCATGGCCGCGTTGCGGGCGCGGTGCTGGTATTCGGATTCGGCGACCTTGCCGTCGACGATCACCTGTGGATTGCCCGACAGGCGCCGCACGAAGTCACGCATCGACAGGGCCGGCGCGGCGAATCGCGACTGGTTGATGTCGCAGATCACCAGCGCCCCGGCGTTGATGAACGGATTGCGCGGACGCCCGCGCTCGAACTCCAGCTGCACCAGCGAGTTGAACGGCTGGCCGGACGGCTCGTGTCCCAGACGCTCCCAAATCGCCTCGCCGGAATGCTCGATGGCCTGCACCAGGCTGAACACCTTGGAAATACTCTGCACCGAGAACGGCGTCTCGGCATCGCCGGCGCAATACATTTCGCCGTCGTTGCCGTACACGGCGATGCCCAGTTGATTGGCCGGCACAATGCCGAGGGCGGGAATGTAGTCAGCCACTTTGCCCTGCCCGATCAGGGGCCGGACAGCGTCAAGAATCTCGTTCAACAGCGCTTGCATGCCGGGTTCCGAAGTCTCGCCCCATGGGATTGCGGGGACACTGGGGCTAGACGCTGCGCAAGCTTGCGGAATCACACAAACCCTGTAGGAGCTGCCGAAGGCTGCGATCTTTTGACCTTGCCTTTCAAAATCAAGATCAAAAGATCGCAGCCTGCGGCAGCTCCTACGGAGATCGGTCAGTGTGCGCCGTCGAGGCCGGCGAGCAGCGCACTGTCGCGGCTGTAGATATCCGGCGCATAACGCACTTGCCCATCCTTGCCGACCTGCGCCGTCCAGTAGGTCATCAGGATCGGCACCGGGGCCGACAGGCGGAATTCGTGGGTGCTGCCGGTGGCGAGCAACGTGTCGGTACGCGTACGTTCCGCCGGGGTCAACAGCAGGTCACGCAGTTGCATCGGGTGCTCGACCCGCACACAGCCCGAGCTGAAGGCGCGCGGGCCTTTGTCGAACAGGGCCTTGCTCGGCGTATCGTGCAGGTACACCGCGAACGGGTTGGGGAAGCGGATCACCAGTTGCCCCAGCGGATTACGCGGCCCGGCCTCCTGGCGCAGCATGATGTTGCCGGGGTTGTCCCAGTCGATATCCGCTGCGGCCAACGGCTGGCCATGGGCGTCTAGGACTTGCAGGTTCTGCCGGCTGAGGAAGGTCTGATCCTTGCGGATCGCCGGCAGTTTGTCTTCTTTCCAGATGGTCGGCGGCACGGTCCAGGTCGGGTTCAGGGTCAGGCGCGTGACCCGGGATTTGAGCAGCGGGGTCTGCCGTTCGGCGCGACCGACCTGGGTACGGGTCTGCCAGACCGGCACACCGCCCTGATACAGGGTCAGTTCGGCGGCGGCGACGTTAACGAGCAAGCCATTGGGCTCCATGTCTTGGGCCAGCCAGCGGAAGCGTTCGAGGTTGACTCGCAACTGCTCGCGGCGCGTCAGCGGACTGATGTTCAGTTCGGCAATCGTTCCCGGCCCGACCACCCCGTCGGCCTGCAGCGAATGGTTGGCCTGAAAGCTCTTCACCGCTTCCACCAGCACGCCTTCATAGGCATTGCCGGGCGTGCCGGTGACGTGAGTCAGATAGCCTTCGTTGAACAGGCGCTGGGCCAGTTCCGGCACGCGCTTGTCCTCCATCGCCGGGCGCAGCAGCGGGCCGTTGCCCACCGACTGCCAGTGCGGCAAGGCCTGCAGCCGTTGGCTGGCGTAGAGATGACGCAGGCTTTGGTACTGCGCCAGACGCGGACGCGCCAGATCGAACGCGGCTTTGATGTCGTGCAGGCCGGGGACGGCGATCAACAGCAATTCAGCCTGACGATCACGCGGGGTGTCATCGGCATGCCACAGCGGCTCGAAATGCGACTGCAACAGACGCCCGAAATGCAGGTCTTGCAGCGCTTGCAGATAAAAGCGGCTGATGTCGATATCGGCACACAACTCGCCGTCCTGCGGTGGATTGACGGCCACCGGATAGCGCTTGGGATTGAGGCCATCGTCGGCCAACAACTGCAACTGCGCACGCAAGACCGGCAAACGCCCGGACTCGCTGGCCCACACCGGCAGCCAGTCCTGCTGCTGGTAGAACGCTTGCAGTTGCGCCAGCGCCGGACCACTCAGCTGTGCGGCAATCGCCGGGCATGCCTGAGGCAAACCGATCAGCACCGCTTGCAGCGGACTTTGTGGTTCGACCGGCATTTGCGCCGGCGGCGTCGGCAGGGTCTGCAACGGCAGCAAGGGTTCATCGGCACAAGCGACAAACGGCGCAGCGAGCAAACAAATGCTCAAGTAGCATGCGTACTTTTTGAACAACTGCTTTACTCCAATCCGTGGCCGTCTCATTGACGGTCAACCTTACATCAGGTGCGCTGAACAGTCAGGCTCGAAACAGGGGTCTGTCGGGTATGACTGGGAGTCAGGAGCCAAAGTGCCAAATAAGTAGCCAGTGAGGACACTGTATAAATGTTGACGTTTTTGCGCCGACTTCTGCTGACCAGCGCGACCCTCGTCGCCGTGAGCAGCCCAGCTTTCGCCGCCGGCAAGCCATCGCCGGTTCTCTTCACCAGCCTCGCGCACGCCGCGCCGGAACTCAATCCCCAAGCGCTCAAAGGCGCCTTGAACGCCATGCAATGCGCGGTCAACAACGGCGCGCGCCCCTCACGCCATCTGGCGATCATCGATTACTCGCAACCCTCCACCGCGCGCCGGCTGTGGATCTTCGACCTGAGCAGACAGAAACTGGTGCTGCGCGACCTGGTCGCCCATGGTTCGAATTCCGGGGAAAACTTCGCCACTCAGTTCTCCAATCGCGAAGGCAGTTACCAGTCCAGCCTCGGGCTGTTCCGCACCCAGGAAAGTTACGAGGGAACCCATGGTTATTCGCTGCGCATGGACGGTCTGGAGCCGGGCTTCAATGATCTGGCCCGCGACCGCGCCATCGTGATCCACGCCGCCGACTACGTGAATCCGCTGTGGAGCAAGCGTCAAGGCCGAATCGGACGCAGCCAGGGTTGCCCGGCGGTGCGTCCGCAAGTGGCAAGGCAGGTGATCGACAAACTCAAGGACGGCCAGTTCATGTTTTCCTGGTACCCGGATCAGCGCTGGCTGAAGTCCTCGCCGTACCTCAACTGCCAGCCACAACAGGTGGCGAGTATCTTGAGTACCCACGCCAGCTGACGATCAGGGCCATGACCATCAACACCGCCGCAACCCCGAACGTACTGTGTAAGCCGCTGCCGATGACGTCGGCCGGGGCTTGCGTCGGGTTGCCAGTAGCGAAGGCAAACACCGCGCCCATGACCGCCGCGCCGGTGATCAGTCCGAGATTGCGCGACAGCCCGAGCAGAGCCGACACTACGCCGCGCTGATCCTGACTGACCGTCGCCATCAACCCGGTATTGTTCGCCGCCTGAAACAATGCGTAACTGCTGGCAATCACCGCCATCGGCAACAGATACCCCGGCAGGCCGAGACGCATCGGCAACAACGCCAACAAGCTGCAACCCCCGACCATCCCGAGCAACGCCCCCGGCACCACACGCCGCGCACCGAAGCGATCCACCAGACGCCCGGCCGGCACCCCGCCGCACGCGGCCAGCAGCGGCCCGACTGACAACGCCAGGCCGACCACGGTGCTGCCCAGTCCCAGGCCTCGGCTCAGGTAAAACGGCCCGACCACCAGCGTGGTCATCATCACCGTCGTCACCAGCAATGTCAGCGCAAGGCTGCTGCTCAGACGCGCATCGGCGAACAATGACAAACGAATCAGTGGCGCCTTGGCTTTCATCTCGACCGCAACAAACACCCCTGCTCCGCACAGGCTGACCAGCAGCAACATCAATGTATGGCCGTCGAGCGTCATCGCCAGCGCGTAGGCGGCCAGCGTCAATACCAGCACCACGGTGCCGAGGTAATCAAACGCGACTGCCGATTTGGCCGGGCGATCGGCCGGCAGAAAGCGATAAACCAGCCACGCATTGAGCAAGCCCAAGGGCACGTTGAGGACAAAGATCGACGGCCAACCGACATGCGCGATCAACAGACCACCCAGTGACGGCCCGAGGCTGGTGCCGGTGGCCGACATCGTCGCGAGCAGGCCCATCGCACTGCCCGCCCGCGCTTTGGGCACCGCATCCGCCACCAGCGCCACGGTCAAGGCGAACATGATTGCCGCGCCAAGGCCCTGCACGGCCCGGGCGCCGATCAACCAGCCCAACCCCGGAGCCAGTGCGCAACACAACGACCCACTGGTAAAAATGCCAATGCCGATCAGCAGCAATCGCCGCCGCCCGAACACATCGCCCAGACGCCCGACGCTAACAATCAACGTGGTGACCGCCAGCAGATACGCCAGCACGATCCATTGCACCTGTTGAAACGTCGCATCGAACGCTGCGGCCAGGGTGGGTAATCCGGCGTTGGCGATGCTGGTGTCCAGTGACGGCATCAACATCGACAGCGCCAGGCTGGTCAGCGCCCAGCGGGCTTGAGGTGGCAAGGGGGATCCGGGCATCGGGCGCTCCTGGTGCAATGGTCAGACGGCATAGCCTGAGTCTCGACAAGGCAAGGCGCAAGACGCATGCTTTGCACTTGATACCTGCATGGAACGCCATGTCATGAGCGCACCGGACCTTAACCTGTTGATCACCCTTGACGTACTGCTGCGCGAAGGCAGCGTCGCCCGCGCCGCGCAAATTCTGCAGCTGAGCCCCTCGGCCATGAGCCGTGCGCTGGCCCGACTGCGCGAGACCACCGGCGATCCGTTGCTGGTGCGCGCCGGCCGAGGTCTGGTGCCGACCCCGCGTGCGCTGGAGTTGCGTGAGCGAGTCAGCACGCTGGTGCAGGAAGCAGAGGCCGCTTTGCGCCCCGCCGAGATTCTCGACCCCGGCCAGCTGCAGCGCACCTTCACCCTGCGCAACACCGACGGTTTTGTTGAAACCTTCGCCGCCGCCCTGCTCGCGCGCATCGCCGAAGAAGCACCCGGCGTGCGCCTGCGCTTTGTGCAGAAGGCCGACAAGGACAGCACCCTTCTACGCGAAGGCCGGGTGGATCTGGAGACCGGTGTGGTCGATGACAGCACCGACCCGACGTTGCACAGCCGTATCCTGTTTCAGGATCACTGGATTGGTGTAGTCCGTGAGGGCCATCCGTTGAGTGCGGGCAAGATCAGCAGCAAACGCTTCGCCGGCGGCCAGCACATTCTCATCTCACGTCGCGGGCGCAGCAGCGGCCCGGTGGACGAAGCGTTGCTGGCTGCGGATCTGACGCGGGATATCGTCACTTCATTCGGCGGATTTTCGGCGGCGCTGACGCTGGTCCGCGAATCAGACCTGATCGCCACGGTTCCAGAGCGTCACACCAGTAAGCTGCGCATGGGCCTGCACAGCTTCGCCCTGCCTTTCAGGATGCCGCCGATCAGCGTGTCGATGCTCTGGCACCCGCGCATGGACGCCGACCCGGCGCACCGCTGGTTGCGCAATTGCGTACGGGAAGTCTGCGTCTAACGCGCATCGCCGCCGGCCGGTTTATAGAACAGGAATTTGCCGACCGCGGCGGTCTTTTTGTACTCCTTGGCCCAGCTCGGGTGCACGTTGCGATCATGAAAGTACAACGCGCCATGGGTGCGATCCGGCAACTGGCGGTTGAGCGCCTTGCCGGCGATGTCCTTGGCCAAGGTGTATTCGGCGTCTTCCTTGACCTGATCGGCCTTGCCATCGCACCACCAGGAAAACTGGCAGCTCTTGGTTTCCGACCCTTGTTTGACCACAGCACACACGGTGTCGGGGAAGCCGTCATGGCCGAGGCGGTTCATCACCACGTTGGCCACGGCCTGCATTTCCGCAGTGTCACGACCCTTGGCTTCCCAGTAGATACTGCGTGCCAGGCAGGTGATCGGATCGTCCAGCGGCGCGGTGCCGGCGGGGTCCACGGCTTGTACTTCAGTCGGTGTGATCGCTTCGGATTTGGGTGCCGGCGCCGCGCTGACTTTGTCGGCGGCTTTCTCTTCCAGCACCTGGGCTTTTTCTTCGGCCTTGGCCTTGATCGGGGCCTGATCGGTGGCCATCACCACACCAGCCATCAGGGTTACTGCGAAACAGCCAGCCAACCATTTCAATCCCATGTCAGTTATTCCGGCAGCGCCCGTTCCGGGCAAGGTGTTTCGTGGGGGAGACGCCCGGTTCCCGGGGCCTTCGGAGAGTGTAGACGGCAAAGGCCGGCGTAACGTTCCGCAGAAAAACCGGCTCGATGAAGAAAAAAGACATTGCACGGACCGGGGGCCTTTCGCGCATCATGAGCGCATTCCGCTCAAGGAGATTTCCATGCGTTTCATGCCATCCGTTTTGCGCTTTGCCGCGCTGTCCTTTGGGCTGGCCGTGGCCGCCTCGGCCATGGCTGCCGACGAGTCGCAACTGATCGAGTCGATCAATGCCTACCGCAGCCAACCGCAGCGTTGCGGCAGCCAGGCGTCCAATGAACTGCCACCGCTGTCGGCCGACCCACGACTGAGACTGCCGGCCACCGGCGCTGTAGATCTGCAACAGGCCATGGCCAGCGCCAGTTACCCGATGGTCAATGTGCAGGCGATCACCCTCAACGGCCCACGCGATGCGGCGTCGGCGATGAAGGCGATTGAGGAGAGCTTCTGTCAGGTGGTGCTGGATCCGCAGTTCGTCGATGTCGGCGTGAGCCGCGCCGATCGCGACTGGCGCATTGTGCTGGCACGTCCACTGCTGTCGGCAAAACTCGGGGATGCGCAGAGTGAAGGCCAGAAGTTGCTTGAACAACTCAACGCCGCCCGCGCCCAGCCACGTCAATGCGGCGGCCTGGCCTTTTCCGCCGCTGCGCCATTGGCCTGGAATGCGAGCCTGGGCACGATCGCCCAGGATCACAGCCGCGACATGGCCAACAACAATTACTTCGACCACAAGGACCGTGACGGCCGCACCCCGGGCGACCGCGCCGAACTGGCCGGCTACAGTGGCCAGCAGGTCGCCGAAAACATCGCCGCCGGGCAAGACACCGTGCGCAAAGTCGTCGACGGCTGGCTCGCCAGCCCCGGCCACTGCGCCAACCTGATGAACCCACAATACAAGGAGCTCGGCGCCGCCTACGCGACCGACCCGAAAAGCAGCGCCGGCATTTACTGGACTGCGATGTTTGGCGCGCCGTAATCCTGATTGATGGAACATCAGCGATCACAGCTGACAGTGGGTGTGCTCTGACACCGGTGGCGACTGCACGGACGCCGTCACGAGCACGCCCACTGTGGGCGTTCAAACCCGATCGTCGTCCCGCTGAACAATCCACTCATCATCGAGCGCATCAATCAGCCATTCACTAATAGTGATTGGACGCTTGCCAACGTTGCCCCTAACCTGCGTGCACTCCATTCCTTCCGCTGAATGCGGCTTCTCTACTCCTGCAAGGCTGTCATGTCAGAGCGTGTCTTGATCGATGGTTACAACCGCCGTGTCGACTATCTGCGCATGTCGGTTACCGACCGCTGCGACTTCCGCTGCGTGTATTGCATGGCCGAGGACATGCAGTTTCTGCCGCGCCAGCAAGTGCTGACGCTGGAGGAGATCTATCAACTGGCGCAGCGCTTCGTGGCGCTGGGCACGCGCAAGATTCGCCTGACGGGTGGCGAGCCGCTGATCCGTCCGGGCGTCGTCAAACTGTGCGAACAGATCGCCGCCCTGCCCGGCCTGCGTGAGCTGTGCATGACCACCAACGGCTCGCAACTGGACAAACTCGCCGCGCCGCTGTTCGACGCCGGGGTCAGCCGTCTGAACATCAGCCTCGACAGCCTCGACCCGGATCGCTTCAAGCAAATGACCCGCACCGGTGATCTGGCGCAGGTGATCAAGGGCATCGATGCGGCGCGCAAGGCCGGTTTCACCCGAACCAAACTCAACGTGGTGGTGATGCAGGGGCGCAACGATCAGGAGATCAATGATCTGGTGAGCTTCGCCATCGACCGCCAGCTCGATGTCTCCTTCATCGAGGAAATGCCGCTGGGGATCATCAGCGAACACAGCCGCGCCGAGTCGTTTTTCTCCAGCGCCCAGGTGCGCGAGAAAATCGCTGAGCGCTACACCCTGATCGATTCCGCCGAGTCGACCCAAGGCCCGTCGCGCTACTGGCGCGTGGCCGAAGCACCGGACATTCGCCTGGGCTTTATCTCGCCGCACAGCCACAATTTCTGTGGCACCTGCAACCGGGTACGGCTGACCGTCGAAGGGCGTTTGCTACTGTGTCTGGGTAACGAGCATTCGGTGGACCTCAAAGCCGTGTTGCGTGCTCATCCGGGGCAACCGCAACGGCTGGAGAAGGCCATTATCGAGGCGATGAAACTCAAGCCGTACCGGCACAATTTCGAAGTGAACGACGACGTTCAAGTCGTGCGCTTCATGAACATGACCGGCGGTTGAGCCGCCCTCACCCTGCGTAACCGGGATCGCCCAGCATGATCGTCAGACCCAAGGTCAACCAGTTCGCCATTCTCTTCACGCTGAAAGGTTCGATCGCCAAACGCATCGCCCTGCGCACGTTGATGGTCACGCTTCTGGCCTCGGCCATCGTCCTGATGGAAATGCTCCACCCGAGCAACTTCACCAAGGTCAACGCCACGCCGTTCACCTTGCTCGGCTTGTCGCTGTCGATTTTCATGAGTTTTCGCAACAACGCCTGCTACGACCGCTGGTATGAAGCGCGCAAGGCCTGGGGCGATGTGCTGGTGCACATTCGTTCGGTGATCCGCGAAACCCAGGTCATCCGCGAATCGGCGCAGCGCAAACCGTTGCTGCTCAACCTCTGCGGTTTCGCCCACTCGCTGAATGCGCGGTTGCGCCGGGAAAGCGAAGCGGCGGCCAGCCGTGCGTGGATCACCCCGCAGCACGATGCACAGGTGCCGGATTACAGCGGGCGCATTCTGCAGCAGGTCGGCCAACAGTGCTCCGACCTGCACCAGAGCGGCGAACTGAGCGAGTGGCGCTACATGCTGCTGGCCAATCACCTGACCAGCCTGACCCAGGCGCAAGCGGTGTGCGAACGGATCAAGAACACCCCGCTGCCCTTCCCCTACACCCTGCTGCTGCACCGCACCATCTATCTGTTCTGCATCCTGTTGCCGTTCGCCATGGCCGAACCGCTGGGCTGGCTGACGCCGCTGTTTACCGCGATTGTCAGCTACACATTTTTTGGTCTGGACGCGATTGCCGATGAGCTGGAAGACCCGTTCGGTCGCGACGAAAACGACCTGGCGACCGACTCGCTGGTGCGCACCATCGAGCGCGATATTCTCAGCGAACTGGGTGAGACCGACCTGCCACCGATGTTGTTGCCGGTGGACTATGTGCTGAGCTGATCTCGCTCCCCCCGCAAGTACGGTCTGATCACTCTGACCCACCCCATAATCGATCTGCTCTATCGGCGCCGTTGACCTCGGCCAACGCCTTTGAAACCATGGGCGCCAGAGCGGATCGACAGGCTATTCAATTCTTCCGATCCAGCGCACATACCGTCAGGTGAGATCGTCGCACCTCGCGTTTTTCGTGCGCTGCGCGCCGCTGTGTCGATACTCAATCCGATTTCTCAACGAGCAGGTGCTTTCGTGGACATCAAACAACTCAAGTTCCTGATCGCGCTGGACGAAACCCGACACTTCGGCCAGGCCGCCGCCCGCTGCCACATTACCCAGCCGACCCTGTCGATGCGTCTGCGCAACCTGGAAGATGAGCTGGATCTGGTGCTGGTCAATCGCGGCCAGCGCTTTGAAGGGTTTACCGAGGCCGGCGAACGAGTGCTGGCCTGGGCCCGCACGCTGCTGGCCGCGCATGACGGCCTGTTTGCCGAGGCCGCAGCGTGCCGCGGGCAACTGGTCGGCAGCCTGCGCCTGGGCCTGGTGCCGTTGAGCAACTTCAACCCGATCAATTACATCCAGAGCTTGTCCGGCACGTATCCCGAGCTGAAATTCAGTCTGTCGTCGGGGAGTTCAGACGAGATCATCGCCGAGCTTGGCAACAATCAACTGGACCTGGGCGTGTGCTACCTCGACCACGTCAACCACAACTATTTCGATTTTTTCGAGATTGGCGAAACCCGCGTCGGGCTGCTTTACGACAACCGTCACTTCCATTTCGAAGGCTCGGACATCAGCTGGGAAGACGCCGCCGAACTGCCGCTGGGGATGATCACCACCGGCATGCATTACCGCAAATCCATCGACCTGAGTTTCCGCAGTCGCGGCCTCAATCCGCAGCCGATCCTGGAAAGCGATTCGACCTATCAGCTGTTGCAGGCCATTCATCAGGGCTTCTGTTGCTCGATCATGCCGCTGGACAGCGGGCTGGAAGAGCCGATCGAACATCTGTCGTTCATGCAATTGCCGGATGCCAGTGTGCTGGCACCGCTGGGGCTGGTGATGCGCAAGACCGAACCGCGTTCGGCGATCGCAGAGAAGTGCTTTGCCGAGGCGCGCAAGTTGTTTGGAAACGGCCAAGCCTGACACCACACTTGAACAAAAAACTGCTTAGATAGCGGCTCCGACAACATCCACCGCAGGCGCCGCGTTTGAACACCTCATCCGAAGATTTGCCCAGACCCGCTCCCGTAACGCTGCGCCAGGNAGCTCGGCTGCATCGGTTTCGGCGGCCCGGCCGGGCAGATCGCGATCATGCATCAGGAACTGGTCGAGCGCCGGCGCTGGATCTCCGAGCGACGGTTTCTGCATGCGCTCAACTACTGCATGTTGCTGCCCGGCCCCGAGGCCCAGCAACTGGCGACCTACATTGGCTGGCTGTTGCATCGCACCTGGGGCGGGGTGATCGCCGGGGCACTGTTCGTGCTGCCATCGCTGTTCATCCTGATTGCGCTGTCGTGGCTGTACATCGCCTTCGGCGACGTGCCGGTGGTCGCCGGAATCTTCTACGGGATCAAACCGGCGGTGACCGCGATTGTCTTGCACGCGGCGCACCGCATCGGCTCGCGGGCGCTGGAAAACAGTTGGTTGTGGGCGATCGCCGGGGCGTCATTCGTGGCGATTTTTGCCTTCAATCTGCCGTTCCCACTGATCGTGCTCGGCGCGGCACTGATCGGTTATCTCGGCGGGCGACTGGCGCCACAGCGCTTCAACAACGGCGGTCAGCGCAGCAGCGCCAAATCCTTCGGCCCGGCGTTGATCGATGATGACACGCCAACGCCTGAGCATGCGCGCTTCAGCCTGCCAAAGCTGTGGCGCCTGCTGTTGATCGGCGCGGCGTTATGGTGTTTGCCGATGGGCCTGCTGACCGCGCTGTTCGGCTGGGACGGCACCTTCACGCAAATGGGCTGGTTCTTCACCAAAGCCGCACTGCTGACCTTCGGTGGTGCTTACGCGGTGTTGCCGTATGTGTATCAAGGCGCGGTCGGGCATTACGGCTGGCTGACGCCGACGCAGATGATCGACGGCCTCGCCCTCGGCGAAACCACACCCGGCCCGCTGATCATGGTGGTGGCGTTTGTCGGTTTCATCGGCGGCTACGTGCAACCGGCATTCGGCGCGGAACATGCGTTCGCCGCCGGTGCACTGGCGGCGACGCTGGTGACCTGGTTCACCTTCCTGCCTTCGTTTCTGTTCATCCTCGCCGGCGGGCCGCTGGTGGAGTCGACCCACAACGAACTGAAGTTCACTGCACCGTTGACCGCGATCACCGCGGCGGTGGTCGGGGTGATCCTCAACCTGGCGTGTTTCTTCGCTTATCACGTGTTCTGGCCGAGCGGTTTCGCCGGGCATCCGGATCTGTTTTCGATCGGGCTGGCGCTGCTGGCGGCGTTGGCGCTGTTCATTTTCAAACGCGGGGTGATCGAAGTGTTGATCGTTTGCGCCCTTGCCGGGCTGGGCTTTCACCTGCTGCGCTGAACGTCGTCCAACGGTGCCGGGGCGCAATCAGCGGTTTACAGGCCCGCAGATTGCCCCTTACTATCCGGGCACACCGGTCGGCGGGTCTGCCCCGCCACCGACGCTTTCCGCCAACGGAAACACGCGTTATGAGTACGTCACCACAACAACCAGAAAGGTTGAACGTCTCCGCTGTGTGCGCCCCATGTCACAGGGGCCGCGCATGAATCGCATCGTCAATCTCCCCATGGCCCTGCGCCGTTCCAAGCTGCGTCACTCCGCACGCCCGCCGGATATCGCCTGCTGATTCCGACAGTCAGAAAAGATCCATTGTGGTGAGGGGATTCATCCCCGATGGACTGCGCAGCAGTCCCTATCTTTTTGGCCCGCTACGCGCGCCGTCGGGGATAAATCCCCTCACCACAGGTTCAGTGTCACTTCCGACTGCCGGGCATTAGCGAAATACTTTTTTCTTTTTGATATCCCTGCCAGGACACCCACGCCTGTTTACCGCGTCGTGTCCGGCCCGACTCTGCGCGCCTGCGCGGCGCCATCGTGAGTGATTGACCATGAAATTCGCAGCCATCGAAGACGCACACCTGTTCCTCGAACAAAACCCCGATATCGACATGATCGAGCTGTTCATCCTCGACGCCAACGGCGTGCCACGCGGCAAGCTGTTGCACCGAGAAGAACTGCTTGCCGTGTACCAGAGCGGTCGCCCGCTACCCAGCACCATCCTCGGCCTGACCGTGCAGGGCGAAGACGTGGAAAACTCCGGGCTGGTGTGGGACGTCGGCGACATCGACTGCCGCGCCTACCCGCTCGAAGGCAGTCTGGTGCGCCTGCCGTGGCGACAGATTCCCACCGCGGCGGTGCAGGTCAGCATGCACCCGACCGAGGGAATGCCAGCGAGCATCGCCGACCCGCGTCATCTGCTGATCAAGGTCATCGACGGCCTCAAGGCCGAGGGTTATCACCCGGTGATGGCGTGCGAACTGGAGTTCTATCTGCTCGACGCCAAACGCGATCACAACGGCCGTCCGCAACCGGCGCTGGATGCCGATGGCGGCCGACCGCGACACACTCAGGTCTACGGTTTGCGCGAACTGGAGCAGATCGAACCGTTCCTCGCCGACCTCTACAGCGCCTGCAAACTGCACGGCATTCCGGCGCGCACGGCGATCTCGGAATATGCGCCAGGCCAGGTGGAAATCACCCTCGAACATGGCGACGCACTGGTCGCGATGGATCAGGCGGTGCGCTACAAACGTTTGGTCAAAGCGGTGGCGCACAAGCACGGCATGCAGGCGACGTTCATGGCCAAGCCGTTCGATGATCTGGCCGGCACCGGCATGCACATGCACGTCAGCCTCGCCGATGGCGAAGGACGCAACCTGTTCGCCGCCGAGGATCCGGCCGGCACCCCGCTGCTGCGCACGGCGATTGGCGGCATGCTCGCCTCGCTGCTCGATACGCTGCTGCTGTTCTGCCCCAACGCCAACTCCTACCGCCGGTTCCAGGCCAACAGCTACGCGCCATTGGCGCCGACCTGGGGCGTCGACAACCGCACTGTCAGCCTGCGCGTACCGGGCGGCCCGGCCAACACCCGGCATATCGAACATCGCATCTGCGGCGCCGATGCCAACCCGTATCTGGCGGCGGCAGCGATCCTTGCCGGGATCCATCGCGGGATTCGTGAAAACCTCGATCCGGGTGCGCCGGTCGAGGGCAACGGCTACGCGCAGGCCAAGGAATTGCTGCCGACCGATTGGCTGACGTCGCTCCAGGCGCTGGAAAATTCTGCGTGGGCGCGGGATGCCCTGGGCCAGGAATTTCTTGGCGTGTACCTGGCGGTGAAGCGTGCCGAGTACCGGCAGTTCATGGCCGAGGTGGGTGAGCAGGACTGGCGTTGGTACCTGACCGAAGCCTGACATACACCCTGAATCCTGTGGGAGCTGGCTTGCCAGCGATGGGGCCGGCACCTTCAGCATCTCTGGTGACTGATACGCCGCTATCGCTGGCAAGCCAGCTCCCACAGGGTCCTCGAATTGACTCCCGATTTTTGTGTGGACACCAACATGACCCAACGCTGCAATTCCTACTACACCGCCACCCTTCAACAGGACACCGACTACCCGACCCTGCAAGGCCGACATCAAGTCGATGTGGTGATCATCGGCGGCGGTTTCACCGGCGTCGCCACCGCCGTCGAACTCGCCGAAAAAGGCCTGAAAGTCGCCATCGTCGAAAGCCACAAGATCGGCTGGGGCGCCACCGGACGCAATGGCGGACAAGTCACCGGCAGCCTCTCCGGCGACGGCGCGATGCGCAAACAGATGCGCCCGAAACTCGGTGATGAAGTCGACGATTTCATCTGGCACCTGCGCTGGCGCGGGCATCAAATCATCCGGCAGCGGGTCGAGAAGTACGGCATTCAGTGCGACCTCAAACACGGTCATCTGCACGCGGCTTACAAGCCGAGCCACATGGACGGTTTGCGCAATGATTACGAGGAAGCCGTGCGTCGTGGCCTCGGTGACGAAGTCAGCCTGCTCGACCGCAGTCAGGTGCGCGACCTGCTGCAGAGCGACCTCTACCACGGCGCGATCAAGAACACGCGCAACATGCATCTGCACCCACTCAACCTGTGCATCGGCGAAGCGCGGGCGGCGGAAAGTCTCGGCGCCTTGATCTTCGAAAACAGTGAAGTGCTGGAGATCATTCACGGCAAGAGCCCGGGCGTACGCACCGCCCACGGCCAGATCGACGCCAATCAGGTGATGCTCGCCGGCGACGTTTATCACAAGCTCGAACCGGGCCAGCTCAAGGGCAAGATTTTCCCGGCCATGGGCGGCATCGTCACTACCGCGCCGCTGGGTGATCTGGCGCGGCAGATCAACCCCGAAGACCTCGCGGTGTACGACTGCCGTTTCGTCCTCGACTACTACCGCCTCACGGCTGATGGTCGTCTGCTGTTTGGTGGCGGCGCGAACTACAGCGGCAAGGATTCACGGGACATCGCCGCCGAGCTGCGCCCGTGCATCGAGCAGACCTTCCCGGCGCTCAAAGGGGTGCAGATCGACTATCAGTGGAGCTGCGCGATGGGCATCGTGATCAACCGCATCCCGCAACTGGGCAAGCTCTCGGACAACGTCTGGTATTGCCAGGGCTACTCGGGACACGGCATCGCGACGACACACATCATGGGCGAAATCATGAGTCGCGCGATCACCGGGCAGATGGAACAGTTCGACACGTTTGCGCAGTGCCAGCACATTCGCGTGCCGATGGGGGATTTGCTGGGCAATCCGTTGCTGGCGGCGGGGATGTGGTATTACCAGATGCTTGAACGCCTTCGCTGACACCCCCGATCCCTGTAGGAGCTGCCGAAGGCTGCGATCTTTTGACTTTGTTTTTAAGATCAAGATCNGATCGCAGCCTTCGGCAGCTCCTACAGTGTCCGTGTCGTACTCAACCTGATGTACACCACCAAAACCTGTGGGAGCTGGCTTGCCAGCGATGAGGCCATCAGCCTCAGCACAAAACCTCAGTCCGGCAACTGCTCCACCACAATCCCCAACCGCCGATAATCCTCGACACTGCCCGACGCCACATGCCGCTCGGTAATCAGCGTATGCAGTCGCGTGCACGGCGCCACCACAAACGGCTCCACCGCCCCCAGCTTGTCCGCCGTGGTTACCGCAATCACCCGCGTCGCGCTGTCGAGCAGCGCCTGTTTCACCGGCACTTCATCGAAGTGCAGCGAGGTGATGCCCACTTCCGGGTGAATCGCACAAACGCCGGTAAAGGCCAGATCCGCCTTGATCCCGGTCAGCATGCGTACCGCCTCGTGCCCACCGGCCGACATCGTGCGTGGGTTCAGTTGCCCTCCGGCGAGAATCACTTTCACGCCCTTGTACTCAGACAACGCAATGGCCGTCATTGGCGCTGCGGTTACCGCGGTGATCTGGATATCCGCCCGCAGCGACCGCGCCACCTGCAACACGGTCGAGCCGGAATCGAACAGCACAATCTGCCCGTCCTCGACCTCTCGCGCCGCCCGTTGCGCCAACTGCACTTTGACCTCATCGGTCTCATCCAGCCGGGTGAAGTAATCCTTGCCGCTGTCCTTGGGCCTTGGCAGCGCCCCGCCGTGCACGCGCTGCACCAGTCCGGCGTTGTCCAGTTCGGCGAGGTCGCGGCGGATGGTGTCTTCGGACACGGCGAAATGCTGGCTCAACTCGGAGGCCATGACCTTGCCGTCGCGCTCGAGGATCAGGAGGATTTTCTGCCGGCGCAGGGAGGGCAGTTCGGTGACCGAATGATCGTGCATGGTTTTGCCTGTTTGTGCTTGTAGTTGCAGGTTTTGCCGAGACTAGCGAAAGCCTCGGGCAAACACAAACCGGCGGGTATCAATTGTTTCGATCATTGGAATCAACAGGCCGAATTTTTTCTTTGCATGGCGCCTGTTCAGAATGGCCTCACTTTAAAAAGGCTCAGGATGAACAGCTGATGAATCTCAATTTTGCGTTTGCGTGCATGATCGTGGTGTCTTTTGCGATTGCCCTGGGCCACGCCTGATACGTCACACCGACGCCGCCAGATGCTCGCGAAGCCATTTGTGTGCCGGATCGCGATGCGCGCGCTCGCCCCAGAACATCGCCATTTCGTAGCCCGGCACCTTCAGCGGTGCGTCCACCACCTGCAACGCCGGGTTGCCGCGCACCAGCCGTGACGGCAGCATCGCCACCAGATCAGTACTGGCCAGCACCGACATCACCATCAGAAAATGCGGCACCGACAGCACCACTTTGCGCGCCAGACCGACCTCGGCCAGCGCCTTGTCGGTGACCCCGAAAAAGCCCCCGCCCTCGCGCGACACCATCACGTGTTCCAGCGCGCAGAACTGTTCGCGAGTCGGCTTACGCTTCAACCCCGGATGCCCGACGCGACCGGCCAACACGTAATGCTCGGTGAACAGCACCCGCTGATGCAGATCCAGCGGCGCGTCTTCGGTGATGTGCAGCGCCAGGTCAAACACGCCCTGCTCCGCCTGCCTGGCCAACTGCGCCGGCATCAGATCGAGCACCGCCAGCCGCGTGCCCGGCGCCTGAAGGCGCAAACCGCTGAGGGCTGGCAGCACCACCGTCGACTCGCCGTAATCGGTCGCCGCGACTTTCCAGATGTGGCGGGCCTGCGCCGGATCGAACGCGCTGGCCGGCGCCACCGCGCGTTCCAGTGCTTCCAGCGCCTCGCGCAACGGCTCGCGCAGTTCATCGGCCCGCGCCGTCGGGCGCATGCCCCGTGGTCCGGGCAGCAACAGCGGGTCGCCGAAAATCTCACGCAGCTTGGCCAGGTGCACACTGACCGACGGCTGCGACAGGCTCAACCGCTCTGCGGCGCGGGTTACGTTGTGTTCTGCCAACAACACGTCTAGGGTCAACAGCAAGTTGATATCCAGACGTCGTAAATTATTCATGGCTATACCTGACATATCAGACATTCATTTCCAATATACCGATCAAGGATTGATCCTGCCTGCATTCAACCAAGGAGTTGCCACATGAATGTGCTACTGGTCTACGCCCACCCCGAACCCACTTCGCTCAACGGCTCGCTCAGGGACTTCACCGTCCAGCGCCTGCAAGCCGCCGGCCACACCGTGCAGGTCTCCGACCTGTATGCGATGAACTGGAAGACCACGATCGACGCCGATGACGCTCCCGGTCGCGATGAAAGCCGGCCATTCCACGCCTCGATCGATTCGAAACTGGCTTACCAACAGGGCCGGCAGTCCGCCGACATCGCCCGCGAGCAGGAAAAACTGCTGTGGGCCGACGCATTGATCCTGCAGTTTCCGCTGTGGTGGTTCACCATGCCGGCCATCCTCAAAGGCTGGGTCGAGCGCGTGTATGCCTACGGGTTTGCCTACGGTGTCGGCGAACACTCCGATGCGCGCTGGGGCGAGCGCTACGGCGAAGGCAAGATGAAAGGCAAACGCGCGATGCTGCTGGTCACCACCGGAGGCTGGGATTCGCATTACAGCCCACGCGGGATCAACGGGCCGATTGATGATTTACTGTTTCCGATCCAGCACGGCGTGCTGTTCTACCCCGGTTTCGACGTGGTGCCGCCCTTCCTGGTGTACCGCGCCAGCCGCATGGATCAAGCGCGGTTTGCCGAGACCTGCGAGGCACTGGGCACGCGTCTGGATGAATTGTGGAGCACGCGGCCGATAGCGTATCGGCAGCAGAATGCAGGGGATTATGAGATTCCGGCGTTGACGCTCAAGGACGATGTCGCCCCCGGTGAGGAAGGCTTCGCCGCGCATCTGCGTTGACCCGAAAAAAAAGATCGCAGCCTTCGGCAGCTCCTACAGGGAAAACGTAATTCCTGTGTAGGAGCTGCCGAAGGCTGCGATCTTTTGCTTCTAATGTGCTGTAGGCGCACCGGCCCGACGTCCAGGCCGGATCAGCTTTGTTCCCGCACTCGCCGCACCTGCACCAACAACGCCGGCGCAAAGTGCAGCAACACCATCCGCGCCAGATGATGCGTGAGGATAAACACCACATTCAGCCCACCGGCAAACGCGACAATCGCAATCGTCTCGATCGCCCCCGGCATATACGCCAGCCACAACGACAACGGATCACTGTTCAGCCAGCGCGCGGCGACTTCGGCAAACGCCGCCGCCACCACAATCATCAAGCCGACCGACACCAGCGCCGTCCGCCCATGCCGACCCAATTCTGCAAGACCGAGCCCCTGAAAACGCGAGCCGATCCGCACGCCCAGAATCAGCGCCGCCAGATTCAGGCTCCAGTCCGGCATGTGAAAGCCATGCAGCCATCCCGATTTCACAAACACCGCCGTCAGCAGAATCGCCGTCAGCATGAACGGCGCCGGCACGCCGATTGCCAGCAGCATGCGCCCAAGCACCACGCTCAAACCGATCAGAACGAATACGGTCAACGCCATACCCGTGCTCAACGGAGCGCTTTCAACCACCGCCACCGATGCCTGCCCGGGAATCAAAAAGCTCACCAGCACCGTGATCAGCAACAAGCGCATCAGGTGCACGATGATGACCTTGCTCGAAGCCTTTTCCGACTCCAGTAAATCGAACACCGCCGCCAGTGCGCCGGGGTATACCGCCAACAGCGCATCGGTGCGATTCCATCCTGCGCCGCGGGTCAGCCACCATCCGGCGAGGGCGATCTGTACGGTCAGGCATAGCAACAGGACGCCGAGGCTTGGCAACATCGCCGACGCCGTTGCACTGTCCCACGCCTCGAACATCAGCCCGGTGGCGATACCCAGCGTGACCTGGATGTAGCCCAGGCCATACGGGGTTGCGGGGGCAAAACCGCTGCGCGTGGTGACCCATGCGGTGACGAGGATCGCCCCCAGCAACAGGCCATGAGGAACACCGCTGACCTGCAACGCAGCGCCAACGGCGGCCGCGATCAACAAACACAGAATCGATTTCATTTTTTCGCCTTCCTGGCTATTTCCCTGATGTATCCCACTCCCCTGTAGGAGCTGCCGAAGGCTGCGATCTTTTGACTTTGTTTTTTAAAAGCAAGATCAAAAGNCGCAGCCTTCGGCAGCTCCTACAGGGTGGGATTCGTTCTTACGTGCGCAACCGCCCAATCGCCCGCCGATACTTCTCGACCCGCTCCAGATCCTCCCAACTCGGCGAGGCGATCCGCGACAGGTCGCTGTTCTCTTCCAGATCCGCCAGTTTCACCACCCGGCCAATCGGGTTCTGCGCCGCGCGCTCGACGAAATCCTCGTAAGACTCGCCGGGCACTTTGGTCACTGATTCAATCGCACTCAGCACTGCTTCGCTGAAGCCTTCCTTGCGCAGGTCATCGAGGCTGATGTCGCAATCCTCGACCACGTCGTGCAGCACGGCGACGATGCGTTCTTCCAGCGAATCCATGCGCAACATGACTTTCAGCGGATGCAGAATGTACGGTGCACCGCCCTTATCGACCTGCCCGGCATGGGCGGTGGCGGCGATGGCGATAGCGCGTTCGAGGGTCTGGGTCATGGAAATTCCTCGGGTTAGAGGCCGTAACGGCCACCGACGTGGATATTGCGTTTAAGCCAGTTGCCGATTGTTTTCAAACGCCCCACTGGCTGGGCATGTTGCTCAAGCAGCATGGACACCAGTGTCACTTGATCCGCCGCCGGATGCGCATCGATCACCTGCGCCACCCACGCACAATCGGCCTTCTTCAAATGCTCACGCCATTCGCCGGGCCAGCCATCCAGCTCATCCAGCGCCAACCACCGCGCCCCGCCCTGATTGGCATGCCCACCGCCAATCGATTGCTCGAAGCAGAATGGCGTCGCCGGTCGGGACTGGTCGATGCTGAAAATGTAGATGTCTTGAGTGGGGTGCTGCGGGGTGGGGGCGTTGTTGCGGCTGCCGATTTCAATCATGCGCGGTTCCGTCCGTGGGTGAGGCGTTACAACGTGTTTCGCAGTCTACGACGTGGTGTCGATGGGGGGAACCATTGGCGATGAGATGTAGACGGACAACTGAAATGGTTCAACCCACCCTCTTTTGTGTAACATTTCCAAACCAACGTATTTACAAGGATGTTCACCGTGTCAGGAAAACCTGCTGCTCGAGTTACTGATCTAACCTCCTCCTAATGCTTGGTGCGCCTTAGCTAACTGAATGTATGCAAGAGTGACAGCCGCATGAGATTCATCAAAAAAATAATGGCACTGATAAAGCCAGAACCTAGGCAAGAGCAACTAGCCGGATACAGCAAACAGGAGCTTAAAAGCGTGTTTGCTCGGCCTTTAGCTCAGACCAACCTACCGGTTCAGCCTCCCACTACTTCATTGGAAAGCGCTGATATCTGCGCATTTTTTTCGCAGTTCCTAATCGACCCTAAAGATTTGGTTGAATTTGAATCACTCGTCGAATCTCACTTCAGAAAAAATACTGAAAGAACCTTCAATGACCTTCCGGTATTTGAATACGAAAGCGCATTGAGCGGAGACCGACTGATATTCTTCGCATCTACTAGAGAATTCAACTCCGTCACGATTCGTTTGATAACTAATAGCCTTGAATTTTTAACGATGCTTAACCGCAAAAAATTTGCGGCTCCTCCACCTTGGTTTGCTTTTGAAGGCTACGAGCCTGCTTGGTGGGGAGGCAGCATGCAAGGTGCTCAAGAGTATTACGACAACAATTACTTTTTCAGTTTTTTCACTCAATTAAGTGACATTGAAAAGCAATCTTATTATTCGAGGTTTGGCGCAACTGATGAGTGGATCGAAAGGTTAGAATTAATGTACGACACCGAGTGATTTGAACAGGAGCACCTTCGCGTACTCTCACCGGAATGGTTGATGGAACCTTCCGAGACGAACCTATCTCGAAACCATAAGCGCCCCGCTCACGATCAAACACGGGGCCATGGGAGAGTTCCGCGATGAACATCCGAATGTTGCTCCTGATCACCACCTTCACCGTCATTCCCACCTGCGTCATGGCCGAAGGCTGCGACGTCCAGACCCAATCCTCCAGCGCCTCGGTGTCAGCCGTGGAAACCCACAGCTGCTACGAATATGAAGGCATGCCCGTCAACTCCATCGACTGGTCGTGCAGCAATGAGAGCAAAGACATGCTCAGCAGCACTAAAACCAAAGTCGACCACTGCGCTGATCACTATCAGGCCACGTGTATCGCCACGATCACCCAGGAATCCCTGGCCAACCCGCACTCCACCAGCAAAGACAAAAACGCCAAGGCGCTGAACATCCCCGACAACGCCCAAGTGACCACGTATTACTACGACGCGGAGCATTTGGCCCAGGCGCGAATTGATTGTGAGAACGGGGGTGGGCATTGGAAGGCGAAGTAAACGTTTGATATCTGTGTTTGCAACAGGCAAAGAAAAGCCCGGCTCTAAAGACCGGGCTTTTTAGTACGCAATATCCGTTAACCACCGCCGTTACCCCCACTGCTGCTACCGGACGGTTGACCTGCAGGGCTGGGCTTGGAGGCAGAAGGCACCGGCCCATTGTCGGTCTTGCCACCATCCCCACCCTTGGGCAGCGAATCGACATCCGGATCGGCATTGGTGGCAGGGGACGCCGGGTCGCGAGTCTGGCTGTTGCCGTCGTTGGCCGTTGGGGTGGGCGTATCGCTGGCCGCGATCGCATACAGCGAGCTGCCGGACAGCAACGCCGCGAGGGTTAACACCGCAATTTTATGGTTCAGCATAGTGGCTCTTCCTTTGCTGGGTGAGTTACAGCATTGGAAGAAGGTCTGTGGCGAAGGTGCGGTGGGTCGGACGAATGGTTATCCCCGGAAAAACTCGCGCAAATTCGATATCTGAAACCTTCGTAGGAAAACACTTCATGTGGCGAGGGAGCGTGCTCCCGCTGGGCTGCGAAGCGGCCCCAAAACCGAATAGTCCGTTTCTCCCGGATGTGCCGCAGGCCGCGAATTACGCCGACTGCGTCGCCGAGCGGGAGCAAGCTCCCTCGCCACGGGTTCGCTTATCACGTCCTACAGGTCGGTTGTCGCGGTTGGAATTGCTGCCTAGAGTGGGGTTGTCGCTGAGCAAATTCAGCACCAGGGTTTCGCAGCCCTGACGATACGTGTAGTAACCTGACGCCCCAAAAACGGTGGCGGTCGCAGTAGCGCCCGACAACCGCACAATGGTGGCTGTGTGTGGGAGATCTTCGGGTCTGCCGGGTTCCTCGTATCCTCGGTCTGCGAACCCGCACATGGCTACCACCCTTCGACTCGCAGCGAGCGGCAGTAGCTCTTCTCACAGATACGAGGAAGCTTTACTTATGCCGATGGATAAGCCGCTCCGCAATTACGCGAATATGTCCCACCCCGCCACTGAGCAGCCCGTCCTGTTCGTAGATGCCGACGCGCCACTGAGTGACCTCCACGCCTGCGTCAGCGAGCGCCTGAATGCAGTCCTCAAATATCTGGACCTCATGGCCTGCGTCCACTTCCCCGATCACGCCGAACAAGACATCAATACCGTCACCACGATCGCCAGGATCTTGGTTCAGGATGTGTGTGATGTGTTTAGGGTGATTGAGAAGCGGGACACTTGAGGTCATCAGTTAGGACTCGTTACGTTTCAGCAACAGTATTCACGTTTCTTTTGTGAATTTGCTAAGGCGAATTCTCGATACGACTCGGAAACCACACTCTCTTTCTAAGAGATGGCTATGGAATTCGCGATATCAATTTGATAGCTTCAAGGCCAGCCATTGGCCATCAGCAGTTCGGCAAGCAGCAAAATGCCGAGTATTTAGTGACTCAAGGCTGTGATTTTTCTAACGAACCCTTCAAAAAGTAAGGCAGAAAAAATGACAGACAGACGACCTATTAACCCCAACGTGAATGTTCCAAAGCCAGGCGGTGGTGAACAATCTCGTTCCAGGAACAATGATGGTCAAATCCGCGACAAACGCAGTGATGCGGGTAAGTCAAAGAAAAAATAAGTTTGAAAGCGACAGGCTCACCAACCAAGTCTGTCGCCTTTTTTACAGCAAAAAAAGAGCCAGAACATCAGTAAAAATACAATACCCACCGAGAAGCAAATGCCTGAAACTTACCACAGCAACAGCTTAGACGACTTCAACAAAATATCCGTCGACGACAACCTAAACGGATTACAAGTTAGCTCAATAATACTTCAAAGCACCGACTACATTGTATTTCGTTCCAACGGACTATTAAGATATAACGCAAAAAACCTTGCCCAAAGCACAATTGCTAAAATCAGCGAGCTAACTGCACTCGAAGCCAACTCATTCGAAAAATTCAAACACACTAAATCTCGCGTAACAGACAGCCATACCGTTTCGATACTAAGCGAGATATTCGGATGCGACTGCACTGATGACGAAACCATTAAAAAAATAGACAACAAACTAGAAGCATTTCGCGATTTCATAAACAAAGAGCCCGCTCCAAGCCTAATAATCGATTCAAACAAAGACTTCACAGTTTATCTTGACAATAAAAACATCGCCCAATACGAACTCAAAGATAAGTCACTTGAAAAATCAAGCGCACTGGACGATTTTTATAAAACCCGAGCATGGGGAATGGCAGTACTTCCAGACTCAAAATTTCGAATCCTAAACATAAAGCTGGGAACATGCCTTACCATAGGCTTCAAAGCCACGCTAACAAACGAAAAAAACATCAACTCAACTGTATTCACCACAGCAATATCATTCATTGAGAAAAGCATTACCGACAGAGCAAAATTTTATCTAATCCTACACTCCCTCATTCTCTCACTTATCTTTATCGCCGCATCCGCAATCACCTACTCTAAATTTCAAAGCACTACAGCACCAATGCTAAATCTACTCTTAATCGGAGTCCTTGGCGGTGTCTGCGGCGCACAAATTTCTGTATTACAGAGATCAAAGGACTTACAAGTAGGTCTTTACGAATCTACGAGAATGATTGTCCTACAAGGCTTAGTGCGAGTAGGACTCGGATGTGCATTTGGTGTAATTTCTTTAATTGCATGCAAAGCAGGGCTATTTCTTGATTTAATGAAAGAAAGCAATAGTAGACTTTTCATACTAGCTATCGTTGCGGGATTTAGCGAAAGGCTCATCCCTGACTTCATAGAAAAGACCGGTAAAGAAAAAGGGTAAATCTCCAATAAAAAGTGAAGCAATCAACCATTGCCTGCTTCACTTTTTTATTTTTAAGGGCGCATCAAGCATCACCCTAAAATCGATACCGCAAGCTTTATATAATTCAAAAATTCGCCGGCGTATTCGCACTAATAATCTCAGCCTCATCCGCCCCGATATTCCGGAACTTATGCGGCAGCGTCGTCGGAAAGTAATACCCGTCCCCCGCACTCAACACGCTCACCTGCCCGTCCACCGTCAACTCGACCGTGCCGCGCGTCACCAACCCACACTCCTCGCCTTCCGCATGCACGATAGGCTCTTCGCCGGAACTCGCACCCGGGGCGTATTGCTCGCGCAACAAACGCATCTGGCGGCTTGGGACGGAGGCGCCGATCAGCAGCAGGCGCAGGCCGTGGCGGCCGAGGTCGGGTTGCTCGTTGGCGCGGAACACGTATTGGTGTTCGCGCGGGGGCTGGTCGAAGGTGAAGAAGTCGGCCAGGGACATCGGGATGCCTTCGAGCAGCTTTTTCAGCGAGCTGACGGAAGGACTGACGCGATTCTGTTCGATCAGGGAGATGGTGGCATTGGTCACGCCGCTACGCCGGGCCAGCTCGCGCTGGGAGAGTTTGTAGCTTTCGCGTACTAGTTTGAGTCGAGAACCCGTATCCATGACAGCCTTATGTGAGTAGTACTTAAGGGTAATGGGGGTGGGTGGCGGGTGCCGCGCAAGGCGCGCGGATCACGTTGCTCCCGTGTCCCGGAACCGTGAAAGGCGGCTATTAAATCACGTTTGCCGGTGTTGCTCAGCAGGTTCGATGGACGGTGCGGTAAAAGTCCTTCTGGCCTTGGTAATACAGGCACTGTGAGAGCGAGCCTGCTCGCGAAAGCGGTGTGTCAGACGACATGGAGGTTGGCTGATATGGCCTCTTCGCGAGCAGGCTCGCTCCCACAGTTGGATCTCTTTTGTGTCAGTTAACTTGATAGCGGTTGTCAGGCCGCTATCGCTGGCAAGCCAGCTCCCACAGGTTTTGTGGTGTTTGTGGGACTGAGGGTGCTAGTGCTGGCCTCATCGCTGGCAGGCCAGCGCCCACATTTTGAGCTTTGGTGTTTCAGGTAAAAAACCGGCGGGGTCTTGGGGGCCGCCGCCGGGGAGGTAACTTAGATGCCGAAGCGGTCGCGCAGCGAGTAATACACGGCGCCGAGGGCGGTCAACGGGGCGGAGAAGGTGCGGCCGCCGATCATTGGCATGTGCGGGAGCGAGGCGAAGGCGTCGAAGCGTTCGGCGTCGCCACGGATCATTTCCGAAATCAGTTTGCCGGCCAGGTGCGAGCAAGTGACGCCGTGGCCGCTGTAGCCCTGCATGTAGTAGGCGTTTTTCTCGATGCGGCCGAATTGCGGCATGCGTGACATGGTCAGCAGGAAGTTGCCGGTCCAGCGGTAGTCGATTTTCACGTCCTTGAGCTGCGGGAAGGTCTTGAGGATCTTCGGCCGGATCAGGGTTTCGATGTCGTCCGGTTCACGGGCGCCGTAGACCACGCCGCCGCCGTAGAGCAGACGGTTGTCAGCGGTGAGACGGTAGTAATCCAGCAGGTAGTTGCAGTCTTCGACGCAGTAGTTGTTGGTGATCAGGCTGCGCGCCTGCTTTTCGGTCAACGGTTCGGTAACGCAGATCTGCGAGCCGCACGGCATGCTCTTGGCGGTCACGCGGTTGTCCAGACCTTGCGGCAGGTAGGCGTTGCCGGCGATCAGCAGGTACTTGGCGCGGACCTGGCCTTTGGCAGTGCGCACGACGTTGGGCTCGCCGTATTTGATTTCCACGGCAGCCGATTGCTCGTAGATCTTGCCGCCCAGGCGCACGATGGCCGCGGCTTCACCGAGGGCCAGGTTCAGCGGATGCACGTGGCCGCCCTGCATGTCCAGCAGGCCGCCAACGTAGGCGTCAGAGCCGACTTCGCGACGAATGTCGGCAGCGTCGAGCATCTTCAGATTTTTGTTGCCGTAACGTTCCCAGCTGCGCTTCTGCTCGGCCAGGCCGTTGAGTTGTTTCTTGTTCATCGCTGCGAAAATGCCGCCCGGGCGGTAGTCGCACTTGATGTCGTAGTCCTTGATCCGCGAACGGATGATATCGGCGCCTTCGAAGATCATGCTGCCGAGGATTTCCGCAGTTTTGTCGCCGTAGCGCTCTTCGATCACATCGACGTCGCGGCTGTAGGAGTTGACCAGTTGCCCGCCGTTGCGGCCACTGGCACCGTAGCCGACTTTCGCCGCTTCGAGCACCGTCACTTTGTAGCCGGCCTCGGTGAGGAACAGCGCCGAGGACAGGCCGGTGTAACCGGCGCCGATGATGCAGACGTCGCACTCGACCGACGCTTCAAGGGTCGGGAAGTCGATGACTTCGTTGCGGGTGGCGGCGTAGTAGCTGTTGACGTGTTGTTGCTTCATTTTATTGTTCTCCGAGGGTCGCTCATCAGGAGCGACCGCCGCTGTAGAAAATCAGAGCTTGATCCAGGTCGCTTTCAGCTCGGTGTACTTGTCAAACGCGTGCAGCGATTTGTCGCGACCGTTGCCCGACTGTTTGAAACCACCGAACGGCGCGGTCATGTCGCCGCCGTCATACTGGTTGACCCAGACGCTGCCGGCGCGAAGGCCACGGGCGAAGGTGTGCGCTTTGCTCAGGTTGCTGGTCCACACGCCGGCGGCGAGACCGAAGATGCTGTCGTTGGCGATCTGCAGCGCTTCTTCAACGGTGTCGAAGGTGATCAGCGACAGCACCGGGCCAAAGATTTCTTCCTTGGCGATGGTCATGGCGTTGGTCACGCCGTCGAAAATCGTCGGCTCGATGTAAGTGCCGCCGGTTTCTTCGAGGGTGCGCTGGCCGCCGGCGATCAGTTCGGCGCCCTGCTCGCGGCCGAGGCTGATATAGCGCAGCACGTTGTCCAGTTGACGCTGATCGACCACGGCGCCGACGGTGGTGGCCGGGTCAAGCGAATGCCCCGGCTTCCACGCTTGCAGCGCTTCCACCAGCAGCGGAATGAATTGCTCGCGGATCGAACGTTCGACTAGCAGACGCGAACCGGCGGTGCACACTTCGCCCTGGTTGAAAGCAATGGCACCGGCCGCAGCCTGGGCTGCCGCGCGCAAGTCCGGGGCGTCGGCAAACACCACGTTCGGGCTCTTGCCACCGGCTTCGAGCCAGACGCGTTTCATGTTGCTCTGGCCGGCATAAATCATCAGTTGTTTGGCAATCGCCGTGGAGCCGGTGAAGGCCAGCACGTCGACGTCCATGTGCAGCGCCAGTGCCTTGCCGACGGTGTGGCCGAAGCCTGGCAGCACGTTGAACACGCCTTTCGGAATGCCCGCGTCCAGCGCCAGTTGGGCGATGCGGATCGCGGTCAGTGGCGACTTTTCCGAAGGCTTGAGAATGAACGAGTTGCCCGCGGCCAGGGCCGGGGCGAATTTCCAGCTGGCCATGATCAGCGGGAAGTTCCACGGCACGATCGCGGCGACTACGCCGGATGGCTCGCGGGTCACCAGACCGAGTTGGTCGTGCGGCGTGGCGGCAACTTCATCGTAGATCTTGTCGATGGCCTCGGCGCTCCAGCGGATCGCATTGGCGGTCGCCGGGATGTCGATGCTCATCGAGTCGCTGATCGGTTTGCCCATGTCGAGGGTTTCCAGCAGCGCCAGTTCTTCCTGGTGTTGCAGGATCAGATCGGCGAAGCGGATCAGGATGCGTTTGCGCTCGGCCGGGGCCTTGTTGGCCCACACGCCGGAGTTGAACGACTGGCGTGCGACTTCGACGGCGAGGTTGGCGTCGGCTTCATCGGTGCTGGCCACGGAGGCGAGGAAACGGCCGTCGACGGGGCTCATGCATTCGAAGGTGGCACCGCTGATTGCCGGGCGATATTCACCGTTGATGAAGGCGCGGGATTCGAGGGTCAGGGACTGGAAGCGTTGTTCCCAGTCGTTGCGGGTGGTGGTCATGGTTGTGGCTCGACAAGGGGGATTGATGACTGGCGGGAGGACTCAGCCAATCAGAATTTGGTAATCCGATCCCCTGTAGGAGCTGCCGAAGGCTGCGATCTTTT
>NZ_JBQEPG010000040.1:0-34477 GCF_052045635.1 Pseudomonas sp. 22189 | reverse complement strand
GCGATGGTGCGTCGATTGGATGATCTTCAGGAAATGGAGCAGATGGAGCTCAATCGTCTGGATGTGTCCGACGAAAAGGTCAAAGACTCGATCAACTCCGTTCTGCGCCACATCGAAAAAGAGATCGCTGAAACGCACAAAGCGATCAAGAAACACATCGATGATGATCCGGACATGCGCCAGATGCGCGACTTGATCGTGACCATCGACGGTATCGGGCAGAAAACCCTTGAGCGGCTGCTGGCCGAGCTGGGCGACCTGCGCAAATACGACGACCCTCGCAAACTGGTCGCTGCTGCAGGGTTGAACCCTAAGCTGCAGGAGTCAGGAAAACTCAAAGGCAGAACAATTATTTCGAGGGTCGGCTCGGCTCGCGTTCGGGCGGGTCTGTACATGCCAGGCCTGGTAGCGCTGAGGCACAACGAGGCGATCATCGCCATGAAGGAACGCTTGAAGGCCAATGGCAAAGCCCCCAAACAGATCATCTGTGCAGCCATGCGCAAGTTGTTGCACTTCGTCTACGGAGTGCTCAAATCGGGCCAACCATTTGACCCGAAATTGGCACTTGCCCGGTGAGGGGCAAGACGGTATCTACAGGAGTGTGTTTCGGACGGGATAAAAAAGGCGCCCCGAAGGGCGCCAAAAAATTCACCTCTGACCAAAGGAGCAAGGAGCTTCTAAAGGTGAATGGTGTTGCTCGGGAAACTCAGAGAATCGCCAGCGGGTATTCGACGATCACGCGCACTTCATCCAGGTCCGACTCGAATGCCGTGGCGCGAGTGGTGGCCTGGCGCAGACGCAGCGACAGGTCTTTCATCGAACCGCTCTGCACCACGTATTTGACTTCCACATCACGCTCCCAGCGTTTCTGGTCGGTCAGCGGATTGCCCTCGGCATCGCGGCGCATGTACACGGCGTTGGCGTTGGAATAGTCGGCGTCGGTGCCGCGTGCGTAACGGGTCATGAACGACAGACCGGGTACGCCGTAAGCGGTCATGTCGAGGTCATAGCGCACCATCCACGAACGTTCTTTCGGCGAGTTGAAGTCGCTGTACTGGATCGAGTTGTCGAGAAAGATCGAGTCGGACTGGCGCAGGTAATCGAAGTCGTCGTTGCCGTTGTTGCGCTGGTGGGAGAGGGCAACGGAGTGCGCACCGAGTTTCACCCCGACGCGGCCGCTCCAGATGTTGTTGTCGAACTCGCCGAGCAGTTGCTTGCCTTCGTCGACCGCCTTGTAATAGTTCAGGCCGCCGAACAGCGACAGGTCGTCCGCCAGCGGATAGGTCCAAGCGGTGCCGGCGTAATACTGATTCCAGGCATCCTTGAGGCGACTGGAGTACAGGCTGAAACTGAGGTTCTTGTTCAGCACGTAGTCGCCCCCGCCATAAGCGATCCACGGCGAATTGACCGGGCCGGCGTAGAACGTGGCGAAATTTTCGCGCATGTCGCTGGACACCGGTTGGCTCATCGCATGCAAACGACCGCCCTGAATCGACAGACCGTCGATACTGGTGTTGGTCGCCGTCACACCGCGAAAGCTTTCCGGCAGCAGGCGCGAATCACCTGCGGCTACCACCGGGTTGGCCGGGAACACATCACCGACCTTGACCAAGGTATCGAAGGCCCGCACTTTGGCGGCGCCACCGACCTTGGTGTACTCATCCCGCGCCTGGCCGTCACGGTTGACCGGCAACACATCGAACGAACTGCGCCCGCCGTTGCGGCCATCACCGGTGTCGAGTTTCAAACCGATCATGGCAAACGCATCCACCCCGACCCCGACGGTCCCTTGGGTGAAACCGGATTCGAACTTGCTGATCACGGCATGCGACCAGGCTTCGGAATAACCGTTGCCGGTCGGGCTGGACTGGCCGTTGCGATGATCACGATTGAAGTAGAAGTTGCGGTTGAGCACGGTCAGGCTGCTGCCTTCGACAAAACCCTCGGGCTTGTCTTCTGCAAACACCATGGACGGCCCGGCGCCGACTACCACCGCTAAAGCGGCCATCGACATTTTTGTATTGTTAACCATCAAACACTCCTTGGGTTCGGCAGAACGGGAACGTGCGTCGGCGTGGTTTTATTGTTCGGCGGGGCAGGGCCCGCCGGCATTGGTCGCCGGGTCACATCGTTGCAGGCTGCGGATAACGCCAAGGTGATGGGGGAATTACAATTTCGTCATGTGGTTATATGGATTGAGTGAACGCCACATAAACCTGTGGGAGCGAGCCTGCTCGCGAAAGCGGAGTGTCAGGCACTGAAGATGGGGATGTGCCGACGCCTTCGTCGGAACGCCGCCCGGATCAGGCTCGCTCCCACAGTGGGTTGAGTGAGTCTGATAGATCACATGAGAGCAGATGTAGCTTTTTATCGTTCGAAGGTATCCAGCAAACCGTGTGATAGAGAGGCATCAGTTTCGGCGGGAAGTATGAGTTTGCCCTTCGTGTCGCCGATCCGTTTTACACGCGTCTTCTTCAAGGTAATTTTGCCTTGGCGTTCTTCGGCTATCGCATCAAGGCCATCCATCAACTCTGAAAAAATATCCCGCTTCATGGTTCGTGGATCTCCACTTGATAGGTGATCCTCAAATTTAACCGCAACTACCTTCTGCAGAATGTCAGCCATTGCTCACCACTTTGCAGGCAAATTCCTAGAAAGGGGAGAGTGTTATAAGTCAAAAGATCGCAGCCTTCGGCAGCTCCTACAGACCGCATACCATCCCAATGTAGGAGCTGCCGAAGGCTGCGATCTTTTGATGTTGATTCCCGCAAAAACAAAAACGGCACCCGAAGGTGCCGTTTCCGTTTCCAGCCAGCCGAGCAATCAGCCTGCCAGACCCGCCTGCTGAACCAGCGTCAGCAATGGCTGCGGGTACACACCGAGGAAGAACGCAACCACGGCGATAGCCAGCAGCATTACACCGCCTGCTTTCTGTTCCCAGTGCAGCTGGGCGTCGTGGCGGCGCAGGTTCGGTTCGATCAGGTACAGGGTGACCATCACACGCAGGTAGTAGAACACGCCGATGGCGCTGCCCAGTACCAGGGAACCGACCAGCCACCATTGGTGCGACTCGACACCGGTGGCGATGATGTAGAACTTGCCGATGAAGCCGGCAGTCAGCGGGATACCGGCCAGGGACAGCATCATCACGGTCAGTACAGCGGTCAGGTACGGACGGCGCCAGAACAGGCCGCGGTACTCGTACAGCGCATCGGCGTCGCGACCGTTGTACGGCGAGGACATCAAGGTGATCACGCCGAACGCGCCGAGGCTGGTGATCACATAAGTCACCAGATACACGCCGATGGCTTCCACCGCCAGACCCTTGCTCGCCACCAGCGCGATCAGCAGGTAGCCGAAATGTGCGATGGACGAGTAACCGAGCAGACGCTTGAGGTTGCTTTGGGTCAGGGCCAGCAGGTTACCGAACAGGATCGAGGCGATGGCGATGACGGTCAGTACGTCGCTCAGCACGCCACTGCTCGCGGCAGGGGAGATCTGGAACAGACGCACCATCACCGCGAACACGGCAACCTTCGACGCCGTGGCGAGGAACGCGGCCACCGGCGCCGGAGCACCTTCGTACACGTCCGGCGTCCACAGGTGGAACGGTACCAGCGACAGCTTGAACGCCAGACCGATCAGCATCATGCCCAGACCCAACTGAGCCAGCGAGCTCGGCAGGTTGGTGGTAGCCAGTGCCTGACCGATACCGTTGAAGCTCAGGGTGCCGGCATCAGCGTAGAGCAGGGCCATACCGAACAGCAGGAACGCGGAACCGGCGGCCGACAGCACCATGTACTTGATGCCGGCTTCCAGCGAACGCTTGTTGAAGAAGGCGTAAGCCACCAGACCGTAGACCGGTACCGACAGCAGTTCCAGACCGATGAACAAACCGGCCAGGTGCTGCGCGCTGACCAGAACCAGACCACCGGCGGCGGCCATCAGGATCAGCAGGTACAGTTCTTCACGGTTGCCCGGGTAACCCGAGCCGCCATCGCCGAGGTAGGCATGGGCGAGGGTTACACAGGCGAGGGTGGCGACCAGGATCAGCGCCATGTACAGACAGGCGAAGGTGTCGACTTGCAGCAATGGCGTCACGGCCAGAGGCGCGACTTTCAGGGCTGGCAGGATCGACAGCAAGGCCAGATTCAGACCGGCGACCGAAATCAGGAAGGTCTGCGAGTGGTTGCGGCGCCAGGCGATTGCCAGCATCACCACGATAATGGTGAGGCTGGTGATCAACAGTGGCGCAAGCGCAATAAAGTGTTGAATCGTGAATTCCATAGCGCTCTTACCGGGCCGAAGCGAGTTGAGTGAAGGCGGTGCCGAGCCACTGCTGCACGCCATGCATCGTGGCGGCGGAAGTGTCGAGGAACGGTTGCGGGTAGACGCCGAGGTAAATCAGCAGCGCCGCAAGGCCCAGCACCATGGTCAGTTCGCGACCGTCCATGCCGTGCAGGATCGAATCCGATTTCGACGGACCGAAGTAGGCACGGTGGATCATGATCAGCGAGTAGACCGAGCCGAACACCAGACCGGAGGTGGCAATCGCGGTGATCCATGGCGCACTGGCGAACGTACCGATCAGGATCAGGAACTCGCCGACGAAGTTACCGGTACCCGGCAGACCCAGAGAGGCGGCGGCAAAGAACAGGCTGATCGCCGGCAGATAAGCGATACGCGACCACAGACCGCCCATCTCACGCATGTCACGGGTGTGCAGACGCTCGTACAGCTGACCGCTGAGGATAAACAGTGCTGCCGCCGACAGACCGTGCGCCAGCATCTGGATCACTGCGCCTTGCAGCGCCAGTTGGCTGCCGGAGTAGATGCCGATCAACACGAAGCCCATGTGGGAAACGGAAGAGAAGGCGATCAGACGCTTGATGTCGGTTTGCGCGAACGCGAGGAACGCACCGTAGAAGATCCCGATCAGACCGAGGGTCATGGCGATCGGCGCGAACTCGGCCGAGGCATTCGGGAACAGCGGCAGGGCAAAACGCAGCAGGCCGTAGGCCGCGGTTTTCAGCAGGATACCGGCGAGGTCGACGGAACCGGCAGTCGGCGCCTGGGCATGCGCATCAGGCAACCACGAGTGAAACGGTACGACTGGCAGCTTGACCGCGAAGGCGATGAAGAAGCCGAGCATCAGGATGTACTCGGTGGTCATCGACATCTTGGTCTTCAACAGGTCGGCGTAGTTGAAGGTAATCACGCCGGTGTTGTTGAAGTTGACCAGCACCAGACCGAGGATCGCCACCAGCATGATCAGGCCGGAAGCCTGAGTGAAGATGAAGAACTTGGTCGCCGCGTAGATCCGGGTTTTCTTGCCATCCGAAGAACTGTGACCCCAGAGCGCGATGAGGAAGTACATCGGCACCAGCATCATTTCCCAGAAGAAGAAGAACATGAACAGGTCGAGGGCGAGGAACACGCCGACAACGCCGCCCAGGATCCACATCAGGTTCAGGTGGAAGAAGCCAACGTGACGTTGAATCTCTTTCCACGAGCAGAGTACCGAGAGGATACCCAGCAGGCCGGTCAGCAGGATCATCAACAGCGACAGACCGTCGAGGGCCAGGTGCACGTTGATGCCGAAGCGCTGGATCCAGACGTGCTTGAACTCGAGCGCCCAGGTCGGATCGGCGCCAGGCGCCGGTGCAAATGAGTAGTCACCGTGGGCCCACAGCCAGAGGCCGAGGGCGAGTTCCAGGGTCATGGTCAACAGCGCAATCCAGCGGGGGAGGGTAGCGCCGAAGCGCTCACCCATCCAGCACAGCAGGCCGCCGATGAAGGGGATCAGGATTAGCCAAGGCAGAATCATGACGGGCTCGTTTCCTTTCGCAAATTCGCAAGGTTCATATCAGACCGCTACCAGCACGATGGCGCCGATCACCAGCACGGCACCAGCAGCCATCGAGGCGGCATACCAACGCAGTTGACCGGTCTCGGTGCGGCTCAGGGCGGTGTGACCGCCTTTGGCCATACGCGGGATCAGACCGATGGTCTGGTCGAGCGGGTCTCTGCGCAGTACATGGCTGATCGCAAGGTACGGCTTGACGAACAGTTTGTCGTAGATCCAGTCGAAGCCCCAGGCAGCGAACCACCAGGCCGAAAGGAAACGGCCGATGCCGCTGTTGGCGATCGCGGTCACGAAGCGACGCTTGCCGAGGAACAGCAGGGCCGCCAGCAGGATACCGGCCAGAGCGATGGCGCCCGAGGCGATTTCCAGACTGTGCTTGGCTTCGCCACCGGCATGGCCGACGCTTTCCGGCAGTACGCCGTGCAGCGGCGGTACGATCATCGCGCCGACGAACGTCGACAGTACGATCAGCACCGACAGTGGCAGCCAGTGAGCGATGCCGTGACCGGCGTGGGCTTCGGTCTTGGCTTCACCGTGGAACGTGATGAAGATCAGGCGGAAGGTGTACAGCGACGTCATGAACGCGCCGACCAGACCTGCGTAGAGCAGACCGTGGTTGCCGCTGGCGAACGCTTCCCAAAGGATTTCGTCCTTGGAGTAGAAGCCTGCGGTGACCAGCGGCAGGGCGGCCAGTGCAGCACCACCGACGATGAAGCTGGCGTAGGCCAGTGGCAGTTTTTTCCACAGACCGCCCATCTTGAAGATGTTCTGCTCGTGGTGGCAGGCAACGATCACCGCACCGGAAGCAAGGAACAGCAGGGCCTTGAAGAAGGCGTGGGTCATCAGGTGGAAAATCGCGCCATCCCAGGCACCCACGCCCAGCGCCAGGAACATGTAGCCGATCTGGCTCATGGTCGAGTAGGCGAGGATACGTTTGATGTCGGTCTGTACCAGGGCGGCGAAACCTGCCAGCACCAGGGTCACACCACCGACGATGCCGACCAGGTGCAGGATTTCCGGCGCCAGGGTGAACAGGCCGTGGGTACGGGCGATCAGGTAGACACCCGCCGTCACCATGGTCGCAGCGTGGATCAGTGCCGACACCGGGGTCGGACCGGCCATCGCGTCCGCGAGCCAGGTTTGCAGTGGCAGTTGCGCCGATTTACCGACCGCACCACCCAGCAGCATCAGGGTCGCCAGGGTGATCCAGAAGTCGCCGGCCTGGAATTTCTGCGGTGCCAGCACCAGCAGTTCCTGGATGTTCAGCGTGCCCACTTGCTGGAACAGGATGAACAGGCCGATGGCCATGAACACGTCGCCGATCCGGGTCACGATGAAGGCCTTGAGTGCGGCGTTACCGTTGTTGCGGTTGCTGTAGTAGAAACCGATCAACAGGTATGAGCACAGGCCCACGCCTTCCCAGCCGAAGTACAGGAACAACAGGTTATCGCCGAGCACCAGGAACAGCATGCTGGCGATAAACAGGTTGGTGTACGAGAAGAAGCGCGAGTAACCCGCTTCGCCGCGCATGTACCAGGACGCGAACAGGTGGATCAGGAAACCCACGCCCACCACCACGCCGAGCATGGTGATCGACAGGCCGTCGATGTAGAGGGCGAAGTCAGGCTTGAAACCTTCGACCGCCATCCACTTCCACAGCACCAGCGTGTAGTGACCGCCCTCGGGAGGCGCGACGTTGAATTGCCAGATGACGTAGGCGGCGACAATCGCCGACAAGCCAATGGAACCCACGCCGATCAGCGCCGAGAGGTTTTCCGACCAGCGTCCACGGGAGAACGACAGCAGCAGGAAACCGATCAGAGGGAATACAAAAGTCAGAAAGATTAGGTTCATCCGCGCATCTCACTGGCAGCGTCGATATCGAGCGTGTGGAAGCGGCGATACAGTTGCAGCAGGATCGCCAGGCCAATACTGGCTTCGGCGGCTGCCAGGCTGATCACCAGAATGAACATGATCTGTCCATCCGGTTGCGCCCAGCGGGCGCCGGCAACGATGAAAGCCAGGGCAGAGGCGTTCATCATCACTTCCAGACTCATCAACACGAACAAAATGTTGCGGCGGACCATCAGGCCGACCAGACCAAGGCAGAACAGGATGCCGGCAACGGCCAATCCATGCTCGAGAGGGATAGCAGGCATGTCTTACTCCTTCGCCTCGTTACGGCCCAAATGGAACGCCGTGACGGCTGCGGCGAGCAGCAGCATCGAGGCGAGTTCGACCACCAGCAGATACGGACCGAACAGGCTGACGCCCACGGCTTTCGCATCGACGGTGGTGTGGCCGATGGCCTGACCGCTCTGGTGAGCGAACAGCACATACAGCAGTTCGGCCAGCAGCAGGGCGGCGAGAATCACCGGGCCTGCCCAGATGCCGGGTTTGAGCCAGCTGCGTTCCTGCTGAACCGAGGCGGGACCCAGGTTCAGCATCATCACCACGAACACGAACAGCACCATGATGGCGCCGGCGTAGGCGATCACTTCCAGCACGCCGGCGAACGGTGCGCCGAGTGCGAAGAAGGTCATGGCCACGGCGATCAACGAGATGATCAGGTAGAGCAGGGCGTGCACAGGGTTGGTGTTGGTGACCACACGTAGCGTGGACACAACCGCGATACCCGATGCGAAATAGAAAGCGAATTCCATCGTTCTTCCTTAAGGCAGCAAGCTCTTCACGTTGATCGGTTCGGCTTCGTTCTGCGCGGAGCCTTTTGGCTTGCCAGCGATTGCCATACCTGCAACACGATAGAAGTTGTAATCAGGGTTTTTGCCGGGGCCGGAGATCAAAAGATCTTCTTTCTCGTACACCAGGTCCTGACGTTTGAACTCGGCCATCTCGAAATCCGGGGTCAGCTGGATCGCGGTGGTCGGACAGGCTTCCTCGCAGAGACCGCAGAAAATGCAGCGCGAGAAGTTGATACGGAAGAAGTCCGGGTACCAGCGACCGTCTTCGGTTTCAGCTTTCTGCAGCGAGATGCAACCTACCGGGCAAGCCACGGCGCACAGGTTGCAGGCTACGCAACGTTCTTCGCCATCGGGGTCACGGGTCAGGACGATGCGACCACGGTAGCGTGGTGGCAGGTAGACCGGCTCTTCCGGGTATTGCAGGGTGTCGCGCTTGCGAAAGCCATGGCCGAAGACCATGACCAGGCTGCGCAACTGGGTACCGGTACCCTTAACGATGTCGCCAATATATTTGAACATGGGTCAAATCCTCACTGAACCGCAACCGCAGGTGTGTTCCACAACACAACCGCAGCGGTTATCAGCAAATTGATCAGGGTCAGTGGCAGGCAGAATTTCCAGCTGAAATCCATCACCTGGTCATAACGCGGACGCGGGATGGAAGCGCGCAGCAGGATGAACAGCATGATGAAGAACGCGGTCTTCAGTGCGAACCAGACGAAGGACAGTTGCGGCAGGATGCCGAACGGACCGTGCCAGCCACCGAAGAACAGGGTGACCAGCAGCGCCGAGATCAGGATGATGCCGATGTATTCACCGACGAAGAACATGCCCCATTTCATACCGGCGTATTCAATGTGGTAACCGTCGGCCAGTTCCTGTTCCGCTTCCGGCTGGTCGAACGGGTGACGGTGAGTCACGGCGACGCCAGCGATGAAGAAAGTACAGAAGCCGAAGAACTGCGGAATGATGAACCACAGGTTCTGCGCCTGGTACTCGACGATGTCGCGCATGTTGAACGAGCCGACCTGCACCACGATGCCCATCAGGGCCAGGCCCATGAACACTTCGTAGGACACGGTCTGCGCCGAGGCACGCAAGCTGCCGAGCAGGGCGAACTTGTTGTTGCTCGACCAGCCGGCGAACAGCACCGCGTAGACCGACAGACCGGCCATGGCGAAGAAGAACAGCAGGCCGATGTTCAGATCCGCCACGCCCCAGGTCGGGGTGATCGGGATGATCGCGAACGCGATCAGCAGGGCGGACATGGCGACCACCGGTGCCAGGGTGAAGATCACCTTGTCGGCAAACGGCGGGGTCCAGTCTTCCTTGAAGAACATCTTCAGCATGTCGGCGGCGATCTGGAACATGCCGAACGGGCCAACGCGGTTCGGACCGTAACGGTCCTGCCACCAGCCCAGCAGGCGACGTTCGACAAAGCTGAGCAACGCGCCGGCGACCACAACGGCCAGCAGAATCACGATGGCTTTGATGACCGTCAGGATCACATCGATCACTTCAGGGGTGAACCAGGTCATTGCGCTGCCTCCTGCAGACCGTCGACGGACACGCCGGCGAATGCCGGTGGAATGCCGGCGATGCCCGCAGGCAAGGCCACCAGACCAGCGCCCAGTTCTTCATTGATGCGCAGCGGCAGACGCAGGGTCTGGCCGGCCACGTTCAGGCTCAGCAGAGCACCGTCGTTGACGCCCAGGCGATCCGCTTCGGATTTGGCCAGCGCCACGTACGGAGCCGGGATGCGTTCTTGTACCGGCGCGGCTTTCGACGAGTTTTCGTCGCTGCCGAACAGGTGGTAGAACGGCACGGCCTGCCAGGTGCCCGGCGCCGGGTTGAATGCGCGCGGAGCGGCAGCGAACCAGTTCAGCGAATCACCGGTGCTTTCGATCAGGCGGGTGCCCGGGTCGCCAGCACGCAGGTGACCACCGACTTCGTCCTGGAACTTGTTCCAGGCTTGCGGCGAGTTCCAGCCCGGCGACCAGGCGAATGGCACCTGCTGACGCGGTTCGGCCGAGCCCGAGTAACCTTCCATGGAGAAGGCGAACGCGGTGTCTTTGTCTTGCGGGGTGCGCGGTTCGTGAACGCTGATGTCGGCGCGCATCGCGGTGCGACCGGAATAACGCAGCGGCTCACGCGCCAGTTTCAGACCCTTGATGCGGAACGCGGCAGACGGCGCGGCATCGACGATACGCGCCAGTTGCTCGGTGCTCGACGCCACGGCAGCGGTGACGTGGTCGAGTTGCGTCCAGTCGATCGGCTGGTTCAGCAAAGTCGAGCGCAGGGCGTGCAGCCAGCGCCAGCCTTCGTGAACCAGGATGCTCGCATCCATGTATTGCGGATCGAAAACCTGGAAGAAGCGCTGTGCGCGGCCTTCCTGGCTGACCAGCGTACCGTCGCCTTCAGCGAAGCTCGCCGCTGGCAGCACCAGTTGCGCGCGATCGGTGGTGGCGGTTTTCTGGTGGTCGGCAACGATCACTACTTTCGCAGCGTTCAGCGCGGCATCGACCTTGGCTTTCGAGGTGCGGGTGTACAGATCGTTTTCCAGCACGACGATGGCGTCGGCCTTGCCGTCGATCACGGCTTGCAGCGCCGCGTCGACCGATTCGCCACCGAGCATGGCCAGGCCGAGGCTGTTGGCTTCCGGCACGATCAGGCTGATCGAACCGTTCTTCTCGCGCAGCTTCAGGGCTTTGGCGATGTTCGCCGCCGCTTCGATCAATGCTTTGGAACCCAGCGAAGTACCGGCGATGATCAGCGGGCGCTTGGCCGCGAGCAGGGCGTCGGCGATGCGCTTGGCCAGTTCCAGTGCTTCCGCGTCCAGACCTTCAACGGCCGGTGCGCTGGCATCCAGTGCGTGGGCCACAGCGAAGCCGATGCGCGCCAGATCGTCCGGAGCGGCGTGAACGCATTCTTCGGCGATGTCGTCGAGCTTGGTTTCGGCCAGGCTGGCGATGAACAGCGGGTTCAGTTCGTGCTGACCGATGTTCTTCACTGCAGCGTCGAGCCACGGCTGCACGCGCATGGCTTCGGCCATGTCTTCGGCCTTGCCCTTGACCGACTGACGCAAGGCCAGCGCCATACGGGCGGCGGTCTGGGTCAGGTCTTCACCAAGGACGAACACAGCGTCGTGGTCTTCGATGTCGCGCATGTTCGGCACGGGCAACGGGCTGTCTTTGAGCACTTGCAGGACCAGGCGGATGCGCTCCAGTTCGGAGGCTTCGATACCGGAGTAGAAGTGCTCGGCGCCGACCAGCTCGCGCAGCGCGTAGTTGCTTTCGAGGCTGGCACGCGGCGAACCGATACCGACGATGTTGCGCCCGCGCAGCAGATCAGCGGCTTTATCCAGCGCAGCGTCGACGCTAAGCTTGGTGCCGTCGGCCAGCAGCGGCTGACGTGGACGGTCGGTGCGGTTGACGTAGCCATAACCGAAACGGCCACGGTCGCACAGGAAGTACTGGTTCACCGAACCGTTGAAACGGTTTTCGATGCGACGCAGTTCGCCGTAACGCTCGCCCGGGGAGATGTTGCAACCGCTGGAGCAGCCATGGCAGATGCTCGGCGAGAACTGCATGTCCCATTTGCGGTTGTAGCGCTCGGAGTGCGTCTTGTCGGTGAACACACCGGTCGGGCAAACCTCGGTGAGGTTGCCGGAGAACTCGCTTTCCAGCGTGCCGTCTTCAACGCGACCGAAGTACACGTTGTCGTGGGCGCCGAACACACCGAGGTCGGTGCCGCCGGCGTAGTCCTTGTAGAAACGCACGCAGCGGTAGCAAGCGATGCAGCGGTTCATTTCGTGGGAAATGAACGGGCCCAGTTGCTGGTTCTGGTGGGTGCGTTTGGTGAAGCGATAACGGCGCTCGTTGTGGCCGGTCATCACCGTCATGTCTTGCAGGTGGCAGTGACCGCCTTCCTCGCACACAGGGCAGTCGTGCGGGTGGTTGGTCATCAGCCATTCGACAACGCTGGCGCGGAACGCCTTGGATTCTTCATCGTCGATGGAGATCCAGGTGTTGTCGGTGGCAGGCGTCATGCAGGACATGACGATGCGACCACGGGTGTCGTTCTCGTCGGTGTACTGCTTGACTGCGCACTGGCGGCAGGCCCCGACGCTACCAAGCGCGGGGTGCCAGCAGAAATAAGGGATGTCGAGGCCCAGCGACAGACATGCCTGTAACAGGTTGTCTGCCCCGTCGACTTCGAGCGCTTTGCCGTCTACGTGGATAGTGGCCATGGTTCAAAGGTCTTCGTTGGCCCGGTGTCAGCGGGCGTGGCTAATGGAATCTTGTTATCCGTCCGAATCCAGTCAGCCCCGAAAGGCGTCATCGGACGAAAGGCGAAGGGCACGGACCCTTCGCCTTTTTAAGCGTTTACGCGCCGATTACGATCGGCCTTGCCAGAGGCGGGACGGCGGCGCTTGCAGGCGCGATACCGGCTTCGAACTCTGGACGGAAGTATTTGATGGCACTGCCCAGCGGCTCCACGGCACCCGGTGCGTGAGCACAGAAGGTCTTGCCTGGGCCGAGGAAACCGACCAGACCCAACAGGGTCTCGATGTCGCCCGGCTGACCACGGCCTTCTTCGATGGCCATCAAGAGCTTGACGCTCCATGGCAGGCCATCACGGCACGGGGTGCAGAAGCCGCAGGATTCACGGGCGAAGAACTGCTCCATGTTGCGCAGCAGGGAAACCATGTTGACGCTGTCGTCCACCGCCATCGCCAGGCCGGTACCCATCCGGGTGCCCACTTTGGCGATGCCGCCGGCGTACATTTGTGCGTCGAGGTGTTCTGGCAACAGGAAACCGGTACCGGCGCCACCTGGCTGCCAGGCCTTGAGCTTGTAACCGTCGCGCATGCCGCCGGCGTAGTCTTCGAACAGCTCGCGGCCGGTAACGCCGAACGGCAGTTCCCACAGGCCAGGGTTCTTGACCTTGCCGGAGAAGCCCATGAGCTTGGTGCCCATGTCTTCACTGCCTTCGCGGGCCAACGATTTGTACCAGTCAACGCCGTCGGCAATGATCGCCGGCACGTTGCACAGGGTTTCGACGTTGTTCACGCAGGTCGGCTTGCCCCACACGCCGACAGCGGCAGGGAAGGGCGGCTTGGAGCGCGGGTTGGCGCGGCGGCCTTCGAGGGAGTTGATCAGTGCGGTTTCTTCACCGCAGATGTAACGCCCGGCGCCGGTGTGGACGAACAGTTCGAAGTCGAAACCGCTGCCCAGAATGTTTTTACCCAGCAGGCCTGCAGCCTTGGCTTCTTCCACGGCACGGTTGAGGTGCTTGGCGGCGGTGGTGTACTCGCCACGCAGGAAGATGTAGCCACGGTAGGTTTTCAGTGCGCGGGCACTGATCAGCATGCCTTCGATCAGCAGATGGGGCAGTTGCTCCATCAGCATGCGGTCTTTCCAGGTGTTCGGCTCCATCTCGTCCGCGTTGCACAGCAGGTAGCGGATGTTGATGGATTCGTCCTTGGGCATCAGGCCCCACTTCACGCCAGTGGGGAAGCCTGCACCGCCGCGACCTTTGAGGCCGGCGTCTTTCACGGTCTGGACGATGTCGTCCTGGGCCATGTCGGCGAAGGCTTTGCGCGCAGCGGCGTAACCGTTCTTGGCCTGGTATTCGTCGAGCCATACGGCTTCGCCGTCGTCACGCAGGCGCCAGGTCAGCGGGTGAGTCTCGGCCGAACGCTTGATGCGGTTGGCAGGACCGAAAGATGTCAGGGTCATACGTAGCCCTCGAGCAGTTTGGCCACGCCGGCAGGCTGTACGTCGCCAAAGGTGTCGTCGTCGATCATCAGCGCCGGTGCCTTGTCGCAGTTGCCGAGGCAGCAGACCGGCAGCAGGGTGAAACGACCGTCGGCGGTGGTCTGACCCAGGCCGATGCCCAGATTGTTCTGGATCTCGCTGACCACCGACTCGTGGCCGCCGATGTAGCAGACCATGCTGTCGCAGACGCGAATGATGTGGCGGCCGACCGGCTGACGGAAGATCTGGCTGTAGAACGTCGCCACGCCTTCAACGTCGCTGGCCGGGATGCCGAGGATCTCGCCGATCGCGTACAGGGCGCCATCCGGCACCCAGCCGCGTTCTTTCTGAACGATCTTCAGGGCTTCGATCGACGCCGCGCGCGGGTCTTCGTAGTGATGCAGCTCGTGCTCGATGGCCGAGCGCTCGGTTTCACTCAAGGTGAAACGGTCTGTCTGGATAAGCGTGCTGTTCATGCTTAGCGGTCCACGTCGGCCATAACGAAGTCGATACTACCCAGGTACGCAATCAAGTCCGCGACCATGCTGCCTTTGATCACCGAAGGGATCTGTTGCAGATGCGCGAAGCTCGGAGTACGGATCCGGGTACGGTAGCTCATGGTGCCGCCGTCGCTCGTCAGGTAATAACTGTTGATGCCCTTGGTCGCTTCGATCATCTGGAAGGATTCGTTGGCCGGCATGACCGGGCCCCACGAAACCTGCAGGAAGTGCGTGATCAGGGTTTCGATGTGCTGCAGCGTGCGCTCTTTCGGCGGCGGCGTGGTCAGCGGGTGATCCGCCTTGTACGGGCCTTCCGGCATGTTGCGCAGGCACTGATCGATGATCTTGACGCTCTGGCGCATCTCTTCGACGCGCACCATGCAGCGGTCGTAGGCATCGCCGTTGGCGGCCAGCGGCACTTCGAACTCGAAGTTCTCGTAGCCGGAGTATGGACGCGCTTTACGCAGGTCGAAGTCGCAACCGGTGGAACGCAGGCCGGCACCGGTGACGCCCCATTCCAGCGCCTCTTTGGTGTTGTACTGGGCAACGCCGATGGTACGACCCTTGAGAATGCTGTTCTGCAGGGCGGCCTTGGTGTATTCGTCGAGGCGCTTTGGCAGCCATTCAACGAAGTCTTTCACCAGTTTTTCCCAGCCGCGTGGCAGGTCGTGGGCGACGCCGCCGATGCGGTACCAGGCCGGGTGCAGACGGAAACCGGTGATGGCTTCGATCACCGTGTACGCCTTCTGGCGGTCGGTGAAGGTGAAGAACACCGGAGTCATGGCGCCGACGTCCTGGATGTAGGTACCCAGGAACAGCAGGTGGCTGGTGATCCGGAAGAACTCGGCCATCATGATGCGGATGACGTCGACCTTCTCCGGCACCTTGATACCGGCCAGCTTCTCGACCGAGAGCACGTACGGCAGGTTGTTCATCACGCCGCCGAGGTAGTCGATACGGTCGGTGTACGGGATGAAACTGTGCCAGGACTGACGCTCGGCCATCTTCTCGGCGCCACGGTGGTGGTAACCGATGTCCGGCACGCAGTCGACGATCTCTTCACCGTCCAACTGCAGAATGATGCGGAACGCACCGTGCGCCGAAGGGTGGTTCGGACCCAGGTTGAGGAACATGTAGTCCTCGTTGGCCCCGGAACGCTTCATGCCCCAGTCTTCAGGACGGAAGCGCGCGGCTTCTTCCTCAAGCTGTTGCTTGGCGAGGTTGAGGCTGAACGGATCGAATTCGGTGGCGCGCGCCGGGAAGTCCTTGCGCAGCGGGTGACCTTCCCAGGTCGGCGGCATCATGATGCGCGACAGGTGCGGGTGGCCTTTGAAGTCGATGCCGTACATGTCCCAGACTTCACGCTCGTACCAGTTGGCGTTCGGCCAGATGCTGGTGACGGTCGGCAAGCTCAGGTCGCTTTCGGACAAGGCGACTTTGATCATCACGTCACTATTACGCTCAAGCGACATGAGGTGATAGAACACGGTGAAGTCGGCGCCCGATGGCAGCCCTTGACGCTTGGTGCGCAGACGCTCGTCCACGCCGTGCAGGTCATAGAGCATGACGTACGGCTTGGGCAGGTTGCGCAGGAAGGTCAGGACTTCGACGAGTCTGGCGCGCGCCACCCACAGCACCGGCATGCCGGTGCGGGTCGACTGAGCGGTGAACGCTTCGGCGCCAAAACGGTTGTTCAATTCGACGACCACATCCTGGTCGTCTGCCTTATAAGGCGGGATGTACAGAGCGCTGCCTGTAGTCATGGTTATTTTTTCGCTTTCGGTCAACGTAAAGAATGAAGCCAGCTTCTCGTTTCTTTGAAACAGACTGGATCAGACTTCGTCAGGGCTGCGCAGGTTGGTGACTGCGATTCGCTGTTCGCGGCGCTGTTCCTTTTGCGAAGGCATGTCGGCGCGATAAACGCCTTGGTCGCCAACGACCCAGGAAAGCGGACGACGCTCCTGTCCAATCGATTCCTGCAACAGCATCAAGCCTTGAAGGAATGCTTCTGGACGAGGCGGGCAGCCAGGTACGTAGACGTCCACGGGCAGGAACTTGTCCACCCCTTGAACCACGGAGTAGATGTCGTACATGCCACCGGAGTTGGCGCACGAACCCATGGAGATCACCCACTTCGGTTCGAGCATCTGCTCGTAGAGACGCTGAATGATCGGCGCCATCTTGATGAAGCAGGTACCGGCGATAACCATGAAGTCGGCCTGACGCGGTGATGCCCGGATAACTTCGGCGCCAAAGCGCGCGATGTCGTGGGGCGCCGTGAAGGCGGTGGTCATTTCCACGTAGCAGCACGAAAGGCCGAAGTTGTACGGCCACAGGGAGTTTTTACGCCCCCAGTTGACCGCGCCACTCAGCACGTCTTCGAGCTTGCCCATGAAAATGTTTTTGTGGACTTGATCCTCTAACGGATCGGAAACGGTTTCCCGTTCGCCGATCGGATATTGCTCGTTAGGAGCATCGGGGTCGATTCTGGTGAGATTGTATTGCATTGCCAAAGCCTCATTGTTTCAGCTTCGCCTGCCGCTTGCGACGAGCTTCCGGAGCCCAGTCAAGGGCGCCCACTCGGAACAGGTAGACAAGACCTGCCAACAGAATTGCTATGAAAACGAGAGCTTCGACGAATCCGGTCCAGCCGCTTTCGCGGACGGACACAGACCATGCAAAGAGAAAGAGGGCTTCGATATCGAAGATCACGAACAGCATCGCGACCAGATAGAATTTGGCTGAGAGCCGCAAGCGGGCGCCACCTGTAGGTAGCATGCCGGACTCGAACGGTTCGTTTTTGCTGCGGCCCCAGGCTTTTGACCCGAGGAGGCTGGAGACGCCAAGCATGAAGGCACACAGGCCGACGACACCCAGAAGGAAAATGGCAAAGCCCCAGTTGTGGGCCATGAGTCCTGTCGCTTCGGGCATGCTGGTAATCCTTAACAGAGAGCAAAGGTCTCTGAGCTTGATAAAGAAATAGGCAGTGACGATATGTCGCAGCAATCAATCGCGCTGATTTTATGGCTAAACACCCGGCAAGTAAAATTCCTATAGCGAAATTATTTATTGGAATAAGGACATAGCGAACCTCCGATGCCCTGCAGGCCATGCGTTGCGGGCATTAGCCGGGATTCTGCCAATTATGTTTTGTAGGAAATGTAACGAACATAGTTGTCGCTAAATGATAATTAATATCGTTTGGGGTGGTTTTGTAACTGTTTAGCGGTGCAGTAAACAGAAAGTTGTCTTATATGCCTGTTACTGCAAGTAGCGGTGGCGAGCGTTTTAGCTGATTTTTGTGACGTCTATACCGCTCTGGGTCAATGTTTTGTCTCGCGGGCTGAAGGACGAAACCTGTGGGAGCGAGCCTGCTCGCGAATGCGGTGGGTCAGTCGCCGCATGTGCAGGCTGACAATACGCTTTCGCGAGCAGGCTCGCTCCCACAAGGGTCGTTGAAGGATCTACCCTTTGTAGGAGCTGCCGCAGGCTGCGATCTTTTGACTTTGCTTTTTAAAGACAAGATCAAAAGATCGCAGCCTTCGGCAGCTCCTACCGGGCGGGCGGAGAAATCTGCGGGCAAAAAAACGCCCCGAACCAGTCGGGGCGTCAGTCTTGCGGCTTTGCGGTTAGCTTTTTATACGATCCGCAAAGGCCGTTTGCTCAGCGAAGTCGAATCAGTGGAACTGTTCTTCTTCGGTCGAACCGGTCAGCGCGGTCACCGAGGACGTGCCGCCCTGAATCACGGTAGTCATGTCGTCGAAGTAGCCGGTGCCCACTTCCTGCTGGTGAGCCACGAAGGTGTAGCCCTTGGCGGCGTCAGCGAATTCCTGCTCCTGCAGCTTCACGTAGGCAGTCATGTCGTTGCGGGCGTAGTCGTGCGCCAGGTTGAACATGCTGTGCCACATGTTGTGAATGCCGGCCAGGGTGATGAACTGGTGCTTGTAGCCCATGGCGGACAGTTCGCGCTGGAACTTGGCGATGGTCGCGTCGTCCAGGTTTTTCTTCCAGTTGAAGGAAGGCGAGCAGTTGTACGACAGGATCTGGTCCGGGTATTCCTTTTTGATCGCTTCGGCGAAGCGACGGGCTTCTTCCAGGTCCGGCTTGGCGGTTTCGCACCAGATCAGGTCGGCGTACGGTGCGTAGGCCAGGCCACGGGCGATTGCCTGGTCCAGACCGGCGCGAACCTTGTAGAAACCTTCCTGGGTGCGGGTGCCAGTCACGAACGGCTGGTCGTACGGGTCGCAGTCGGAAGTCAGCAGGTCGGCAGCGTTGGCGTCGGTACGGGCCAGGATGATGGTCGGTACACCGGCAACGTCGGCAGCCAGACGAGCAGCGGTCAGCTTCTGTACGGCTTCCTGGGTTGGAACCAGCACCTTGCCGCCCATGTGGCCGCACTTTTTCACGGAAGCCAACTGGTCTTCGAAGTGCACGCCGGCGGCGCCTGCTTCGATCATGCTCTTCATCAGTTCGTAGGCGTTCAGTACGCCGCCGAAACCGGCTTCGGCGTCAGCCACGATTGGCGCGAAGTAGTCGATGTAGCCTTCGTCGCCCGGGTTCTTGCCGGCTTTCCACTGGATCTGGTCAGCGCGACGGAACGAGTTGTTGATGCGCTTGACCACGGTTGGCACCGAGTCCACCGGGTACAGCGACTGGTCCGGGTACATCGATTCTGCGGAGTTGTTGTCTGCAGCCACCTGCCAGCCCGACAGGTAGATCGCCTGGATACCGGCCTTGACCTGCTGAACAGCCTGGCCACCGGTGAGGGCGCCCATGCAGTTGACGAAATCTTTCTCTGGGCGGAAGGACGGCTTGGCACCCTGGGTCACCAGGTTCCACAGCTTCTCGGCGCCCATTTTTGCAAAGGTGTGCTCAGGTTGAACCGAGCCACGCAGACGGACGACGTCAGCAGCGGAGTAAGTGCGAGTCACGCCTTTCCAGCGCGGGTTTTCAGCCCAGTCTTTTTCAAGGGCTGCAATTTGCTGTTCGCGTGTCAGTGCCATGGAGATAAACCTCGTCGCGTCTTTATGAAAAGTTGTTCTGCGGTGGAAAATTCCTGCGCTCGCTGACCAGAAGCTTAGGCGGTCAGGTCGGGTTCGGCGGGGTAGGCGACGGGATGAACGATGGGCTCGAGGGGAAGTGAGCAGGTAGTGGCGGACTGCGGGCGCATTCGGGCGTCGTGGGCCTTTATACGTTCTACAGCGTGAAGCCGGGTTACCTAATTACGCTTCCGTCCCTCGGGACAACTTCGTTCCAGTCGGCAACCTCGTCAAACACACCTTGTGGGCGGTACAGACACGAAGCGGTTCGCGGGGTAGGTGCGAACGTCGCTTCGAAGGCCCTTGCCAGGGCCTCTGATTAGCGGGAGCGAGGCCATCATGCCTTCGCTTTTTTGGCTCGTCAAACGTTTTGTAGTGCTTTTTTTCAAGCACTACATCTTTCGTCTAATACGACTAATCAGTCAGTTTTCGGTGCTTTAGTCCAGGGCGTCGACTTTGACCCGCAAGGTCATGTCATCCCGGCCTTGAGTCGAGTAGCTGCGGGCCAGCCCCTGTTTGTCGGCCTGAGTCTGGCGATTCACCCCGGCGAGAGTGATCCATTCGCCCAGGCGTCCGCTGACCGTTGTGTCGGTACTTTGCACGTTCACTACATCGGGACGTTCCTGGTTCATGCGGTCACGGTTGGTACTGATTGCCAGGTGAACGATGTCGCCGGTGACGCTCGCCGTCACGTAGAAACCCTGGGTGACGTTGCGGTATTGCGTCTGGCTGCTGTAATCGCCGTAGGAGTTGGTCTGGCTGCTGGTGATCGGCACACTTTGACCGACTTGAATCAGCGCCGGCATGCCGTCGGTGGCTTGCACCTGCTGCACGCCGCCATCACGGCTGGCGGTGCTGCGGCTGATGATGCGGGTCTGGTTCGGTTGGGCGCCGTTGACCGAGTAGCCTTCATCGCCACGGTCGTTGTTTTCATTGGTATCGACCGTGATCAGCAGGCGTTTGGGCGCAGTGTCGAGTTGACTGATCAGCGCCTTGAGTTCCTGGATCTTGTCCGGCTCGGCCTTGATGATCAGTTGATTGCCATAGGCGCTGACCTGACCGTCCTTGCCGATGAAGTCCTGCGCCATCGGCAGCATATCGGCACTGGTGCGGTAATTGAGGGGCACGATTTCTGTGGCTGCCATCACCGAAAAACTGCAGCCGAGCAGCAGGGTGGTGAGCAGTGTGCGTAGGGACATGTCCGTTATCTCCGCTTTCGAAAGGCTTGATATTGCCAGTTTGTCGGCCCGGGGTGGGGCAAGTTGAATCGTAGACAGCAAAACGCCCCGGCATCCGAAAATGGCGGGGCGTTTTGAGAGGGCGCTCAAGAGCCTTTGTAGTGAGGGGATTTATCCCCGATGGGGCGCGGAGCGGCCCCAAAAAACCTTGGGCCTGCTTCGCAGTCCATCGGGGATAAATCCCCTCACTACAGGATCTCCAAAGATCACAAGATTTCTGCCGCTCAGGCCGAATGGCGAACCATATCGACATGCGGAATCCCGGCTTCAAGGAATTCCTCACTGACCAGGCTGAAGCCCAGGCGCTCATAGAACGCCGTGGCCTGTACCTGGGCGCTGAGCATCTGCTGCTGCAGGCCGCGGGCTTCGGCTTCGGCGATGACCGCCTGCATCAGCGCATCACCCACCTTCATCCCGCGCCAGTCCTTCAGTACCGAAACCCGGCCAATGTGCCCGTCGGGCAGCAGGCGCGCGGTGCCGATCGGAAAGTCACCTTCGAACGCCAGAAAATGCACGGCGGTCGCGTCATCGGCGTCCCATTCAAGCTCGGGTGGCACCGATTGTTCGGCGATGAACACCGTTTCACGAATGCGCCGGATCTCGGCGTTGTCCTTTTGCCAGTCTGCGACACGTACGCGAATCTTATTCATCGGCAAATCCCAGGCTGCCCTGTTTGACCAGCTCACACAGCAGGCCGCGACCGTCTTCGTCGTTCAGCCACTCGCCGAGGTTGTCGACGTGCAGCGCATCGGCGGCGCAGATCATCTTCAACAGCTCGCGCAGCTTGCCCGGCAGGTAACGGCTCTGACCGCTGGCGAACAGCAGCAGATCGTCATCGACTTCCGACCAGGCCAGGCGCGCGCTCGGGTTGCGGATCAGCACCGCACCGTCTTGCAGGGCGTTGAGGAAGTCGTCTTCTTCAACGTCTTCCGGGCCGACCACCAGTTCCGGGTAGCGCGGTTCGGTCATGTACTGGCCGAACCAGGTCAGCAGCAGGCGTTCGTCGCTCATGTGTTCGGCGAGCAGGCTTTTCAGGCGGCCGAGTGCGTCGTGCTGGATCTGATGCGGATCATCGCTGACCGGCTTCGCATCGGCGTCGGTGTAGCGTTCTTCGTCAGTCAGGAACTGGCTGAGGAAGTCAGTGAAATGGGTCAGCACTTCAGAAGCGCTCGGCGCACGGAAACCGACCGAGTAGGTCATGCAGTTGTCGACGGCGACGCCGCAATGGGCCAGACGCGGTGGCAGGTAAAGCATGTCGCCCGGTTCCAGCACCCATTCTTCGGTTTCGTGGAATTCGGCGAGGATGCGCAGATCCGCGTGTTGCAGCAGCGGGCTTTCGGAGTCGCACATCTGGCCGATCTTCCAGTTGCGCTTGCCGTGGCCTTGCAGCAGGAACACGTCGTAGTTGTCGAAGTGCGGACCGACGCTGCCACCGGGGGCGGCGAAGCTGATCATCACGTCGTCGACGCGCCAGCTCGGCAGGAAGCGGAAGTTTTCCAGCAGTTCGCTGACTTCCGGGACGAATTGATCAACGGCCTGAACGAGCAGGGTCCACTCTTTTTCCGGCAGCTTGCTGAATTCGTCTTCGGCGAACGGGCCGCGACGCAGCTCCCACGGACGCTCGCCGTGTTCGATCACCAGGCGCGACTCGACCTCTTCTTCCAGGGCCAGGCCGGCCAGTTCGTCGGCGTCGATCGGGCTTTCGAAGTCAGGGATGGCCTGACGGATCAGCAGCGGCTTTTTCTGCCAGTAATCGCGCATGAATTCGCGCGCCGTAAGACCGCCCAAAAGTTGAAGAGGAGTATCAGGATTCATGTGTAACCTATTGAAAAAAAGCATTTTTCAGACGGGAATAAAAACGCCCGGCGCGGCCGGGCGTCTCAAACGGGTCAAGCGGTGAATCAGATGCGTTTTGCTTGCGCCACAGCGTTACCGATGTAGTTGGCCGGGGTCAGCTGTTTCAGCTCGGCTTTCGCTTCGGCTGGCATGTCCAGGCCGTCGATGAAAGTCTGCAGCGCTTCAGGGCTGATGCCCTTGCCGCGGGTCAGTTCTTTCAGCTTCTCGTACGGGTTTTCGATGTTGTAGCGGCGCATTACGGTCTGGATCGGCTCGGCCAATACTTCCCAGCAAGCGTCCAGATCGGCAGCAATCTTGTCGGCGTTGAGCTCGAGTTTGCTGATGCCTTTGAGGCTGGCTTCGTAGGCAATCACGCTGTGAGCAAAGCCCACGCCAAGGTTGCGCAGTACGGTGGAGTCGGTCAGGTCGCGCTGCCAGCGGGAGATCGGCAGTTTGCTCGCCAGGTGCTGGAACAGTGCGTTGGCGATGCCCAGGTTGCCTTCGGAGTTTTCGAAGTCGATCGGGTTGACCTTGTGCGGCATGGTCGACGAACCGATTTCGCCAGCGATGGTGCGCTGCTTGAAGTAACCCAGGGAGATGTAGCCCCAGATGTCACGGTCGAAGTCGATCAGGATGGTGTTGAAGCGCGCGATCGCGTCGAACAGCTCGGCGATGTAGTCGTGCGGTTCGATCTGTGTGGTGTACGGGTTGAAGCCCAGGCCCAGTTCGTCTTCGATGAAGGCGCGGGCGTTGGCTTCCCAGTCGATCTGCGGGTAGGCCGACAGGTGCGCGTTGTAGTTGCCTACGGCGCCGTTGATCTTGCCCAGCAGCGGCACGGCAGCGACTTGAGCGATCTGACGCTCGAGACGGTAAACCACGTTCGCCAGCTCTTTGCCCAGCGTGGTCGGGGAGGCCGGTTGACCGTGGGTGCGCGACAGCATCGGCACGTCGGCGAAACGGATTGCCAGTTCGCGGATGGCGTTGGCAGTCTGGCGCATCAGCGGCAGCATCACGTCGTCACGGCCTTCGCGCAGCATCAGGGCGTGGGACAGGTTGTTGATGTCTTCACTGGTGCAGGCAAAGTGAATGAACTCGCTGACCTTGGCCAGCTCCGGCAGCTTGGCCGCCTGCTCCTTGAGCAGGTATTCGATCGCCTTGACGTCGTGGTTGGTGGTGCGCTCGATCTCTTTGACGCGCTCGGCGTGCTCCAGCGAGAAGTTTTCAGCCAGTTCATTGAGAACGGCGTTGGCCTCGGCGGAGAAGGCGGGCACTTCCGGGATACCGGCGTGGGCGGCCAGGCGCTGGAGCCAGCGCACTTCAACCAGGACGCGGGCACGGATCAGGCCGTACTCGCTGAAAATCGGGCGCAGGGCCTGGGTTTTGCCGGCGTAGCGGCCGTCAACAGGGGAAACCGCAGTGAGCGAAGAGAGCTGCATGGGGTGTTCTCGGACAGTCGGGCAACGAAATGGGGCGCGTATCATACATGAAAAAATCCGCCGGTCCGTTGCCAACTGACCGGCGTATTACGCGCTACAGACTACAAACCTTTTATCGCGCGACGATTTACTCGCTGCGCATCAACGGATACAGCTCTTTGAGCAGCTTGCGCCGGCTGATCACCAACTGCCAGCGATGGCCGCCGAGCTGGCGCCACAGGCGTGCCGAGCGAATGCCGGCCAGCAGCAGGGCGCGGATCTTCGAAGCGTTGCTCGGTTGTTGCAGGTTGCGCATGTCGCCATGCACCTGAATCCGCTGGCGCAGTGTGCTCAAGGTGTCCTGATACAGTGCACCGCAAGCGGCGATCACGTTTTCGTGGGCCGGGCCGAAATGTTCGACCTGCGACTGGATCTGCGGCAAGCGCTTGCCAATGGTGTCGAGCATGTCGTCACGCTTGGCCAATTGACGTTCGAGGCCGAGCATCGACAGGGCGTAGCGCAGCGGTTCGCGCTGCAGGGTGCTCGGGTCGCGCTCGAGGGCGCCGATCAATGCCCGATAACCCTCGCGCAGATTGATATCGTCGCCGCCGTACACGTCCAGTGTGTCTTTCGGGTCGCGTACCAGCAGGCTGCCGAGCATGCAGCTCAGGCCGGCTTCGCTGGTCTGGCCGGTCTTGGCGATCCGGTCGACCAGCACGGCGGCGAGAAACACCCCGCCCAGCGCCGTCAGTTGCTCCTGAGTCGGGCTCATGCCTGGCCGCTCCACGGCTCGGCGACTTCGATCACGCCGCCCCCGAGGCAGATTTCATCGTCGTAGAACACCACGGATTGGCCCGGGGTGACAGCGCGTTGCGGTTCGTCGAACACAGCGCGGTAGCCGTTTTCGGTTTTTTCCAGGGTGCAAGCCTGATCGCTCTGGCGATAACGCACTTTGGCGGTGAGGCGCAGCGGCTGGCTCAGGTCGATCGGATTGACCCAGTAGATTTCCGAAGCGAGCAGGGCGCTGGAGAACAGCCACGGATGGTTGTTGCCTTGGCCGACGATCAGCTCGTTGGTGTCCAGATCCTTGCGCAGCACGTACCACGGTTCGTCGCCGGCATCTTTCAGGCCGCCGATACCCAGGCCCTGACGCTGACCGATGGTGTGGTACATCAAGCCGTGGTGACGGCCGATGACCTCGCCTTCGGTGGTCTTGATCTCGCCCGGTTGCGCCGGCAGGTATTGCTTGAGGAAATCGCTGAAGCGTCGTTCACCGATGAAGCAGATTCCGGTGGAATCCTTCTTCTTGGCGGTCGCCAGCTCGTATTTCTCGGCAATGGCGCGCACTTCGGGCTTTTCCAGTTCACCGACCGGGAACAGGGTCTTGGCGATCTGTTCGCCGCCGACGGCGTGCAGGAAATAGCTCTGATCCTTGTTCGGATCGAGGCCCTTGAGCAGTTCGGTGCGGCCATCGATGTCACGACGGCGCACGTAGTGGCCGGTGGCAATCAGGTCGGCACCAAGCATCATGGCGTAGTCGAGGAACGCCTTGAACTTGATCTCGCGGTTGCACAGGATGTCCGGGTTCGGCGTGCGACCGGCCTTGTATTCGGCGAGGAAGTGCTCGAACACGTTGTCCCAGTACTCGGCGGCGAAGTTGGCGGTGTGCAGCTTGATGCCGATCTTGTCGCACACGGCCTGGGCATCCGCCAGGTCATCCATGGCGGTGCAGTATTCCGTTCCGTCGTCTTCTTCCCAGTTCTTCATGAACAGGCCTTCCACCTCGTAACCCTGCTCGATCAGCAGGAGAGCGGAAACGGAAGAGTCCACGCCGCCGGACATGCCGACAATGACGCGCTTCTTGGATGTGTCAGAAGGGGCTGGATCACGCATAGGGATTCAATGAGTGTCTTGAAAAAGGACGCGATTCTAGCAGGCTCACGGCCTCAAGGCTAAAGAGAAGGGCGGATCAGTTCGAGACTGAAGTGATGACCGGCCAGATAGTCGTCGATGCAGCGGATGATCAGCTCGCTGCGCCAGTTGTCGCGCTGAGCGATTAATTCGCTACGGGTCAACCACTTGGCGCCGACGATGCCGTCGTCGAGTTGATAGTCCGGGTGGTGTTTCACCGCTTTGGCGCTGAAGCACACGCGCTGGTAAGTCACGCCGTTGCTCGGTGCGGTGTACAGGTAAATCCCGATCACGCCAGTGGGTTCGACGTCCCAGCCGGTTTCCTCGAGGGTTTCGCGGATGGCGGCGTCGATCAGGGTTTCGTCCGGGTCGAGATGGCCGGCGGGCTGGTTGAGCACGTTACGCCCGGCCTTGTGCTCTTCGACCATCAGGAAGCGGCCGTTGTCTTCGACGATGGTGGCGACGGTGATGTGGGGGAGCCATTCCATAAAACCTTCCTCAATATCCAGGTTTAACCCGATTCCCTGTGGGAGCTGGCTTGCCAGCGATGGCGGCTTATCATTCACCATTGAAGGTGCCTGATCCACCGCTATCGCTGGCAAGCCAGCTCCCACAGGGTTTTGTGTTGTATTCGGAAACAGAAACCCCGGCACTGGGCCGGGGCTTCTTTGCAGCATTACAAGCTTAAACCAGCGCAGCAATCGCCGCGTTGAAGGTTGCGCTTGGGCGCATGGCCTTGCTGATCAGCTCGGCGTCGGCGTGGTAGTAACCACCGATGTCCACTGGCTTGCCCTGCACGGCGTTGAGCTCGGCAACGATGGTCGCCTCGTTCTCGGTCAGGGTTTTGGCCAGGGTCGCGAACTGCGCTTGTAGTGCAGCGTCTTCGGTCTGGGCGGCCAGGGCCTGAGCCCAGTACAGCGCCAGGTAGAAGTGGCTGCCGCGGTTGTCGATGTTGCCGACTTTGCGCGATGGCGACTTGTTGTTGTCGAGGAACTGGCCAGTGGCCTGATCCAGGGTCTTGGACAGAACCAGTGCTTTCGGGTTGTTGTAGTTCACGCCCAAATGCTCAAGGGACGCTGCCAGCGCGAGGAATTCGCCCAGCGAGTCCCAACGCAGGAAGTTCTCTTCGACCAGTTGCTGCACGTGCTTCGGCGCCGAACCGCCAGCGCCGGTTTCGAACAGGCCACCGCCGTTCATCAGCGGCACGATCGACAGCATCTTGGCGCTGGTGCCCAGTTCCATGATCGGGAACAGGTCGGTCAGGTAGTCGCGCAGTACGTTGCCGGTCACCGAAATGGTGTCCTTGCCTTCGCGGGTGCGCTGCAGGGTGTACTTCATGGCATCGACCGGCGCCATGATCTGGATGTCCAGACCGCTGGTGTCGTGATCCTTCAGGTACGCCTGAACCTTCTCGATAACCACGCCGTCGTGGGCGCGCATCGGGTCCAGCCAGAAGATCGCCGGGGTGCTGCTGGCGCGAGCGCGGTTGACGGCCAGTTTGACCCAGTCCTGAATCGGCGCGTCTTTGGTCTGGCACATGCGGAAGATGTCGCCGGCTTCAACAGCCTGTTCCATCAGCAGGTTGCCCTTGCTGTCGGTGACGCGAACCACGCCGTCAGCCTTGATCTGGAAAGTCTTGTCGTGCGAGCCGTACTCTTCGGCTTTCTTCGCCATCAGGCCAACGTTTGGCACGCTGCCCATGGTGGTCGGATCGAACGCGCCATTGGCTTTGCAATCTTCGATCACGGCCTGGTAGATGGTTGCGTAGCAACGATCCGGGATCACTGCCTTGGTGTCGTGCAGTTGACCGTCGGTGCCCCACATCTTGCCGGAGTCACGGATCATTGCTGGCATCGAGGCGTCGACGATAACGTCGCTCGGCACGTGCAGGTTGGTGATGCCCTTGTCGGAATTGACCATCGCCAGCGATGGACGCGCGGCGTAGACCGCTGCGATGTCCGCTTCGATCTGTGCTTGCTGCTCGGCCGGCAGAGCCTTGATGCGCGCGTACAGATCGCCAATGCCGTTGTTCAGGTTGAAGCCGATCTGGGCCAGCACGTCAGCGTGCTTGGTCAGGGCGTCTTTATAGAACTCGGCAACAATCTGGCCGAACATGATCGGGTCAGAGACCTTCATCATGGTCGCTTTCAGGTGCACCGAGAGCAGTACGCCTTGCGCCTTGGCGCTGTCGATTTCAGCAGCGATGAACGCACGCAGGGCGTTTTTGCTCATCACGGCGCAGTCGAGGATCTCGCCGGCCTGAACGCTGGTTTTCTCTTTCAGGACGGTCGCGGTGCCATCTTTGGCAATCAGTTCGATCTTCACAGCGTCAGCGGCGTCGATCAGGGCAGCTTTTTCGCTGCCGTAGAAATCGCCGGTGCTCATGTGAGCCACGTGGGACTTGGAGTCTTTGGCCCAGGCGCCCATTTTGTGCGGGTGCTTGCGCGCATAGTTCTTGACCGACAGCGGAGCGCGGCGGTCGGAGTTGCCTTCACGCAGAACCGGGTTCACGGCGCTGCCCTTGACCTTGTCGTAACGCGCCTTGGCTTCTTTTTCGGCGTCGTTGGTCACGGTTTCCGGGTAGTCCGGCAGGTTGTAGCCCTGGGCTTGCAGCTCTTTGATTGCCGCTTGCAGCTGAGGTACCGAAGCGCTGATGTTCGGCAGCTTGATGATGTTGGCTTCAGGCGTAACGGCCAGGGCGCCCAGTTCGGCGAGGTGGTCGGCTACGGCTTTGTCGCCCAGTTGCTCGGGGAAGCTGGCCAGGATGCGTGCTGCAAGAGAGATATCGCGGGTTTCCACGGCGATATCGGCCGAGGCGGTGTAAGCCTCGATGATCGGCAGCAGGGAATAGGTGGCGAGGGCTGGAGCTTCGTCGGTGAAGGTATAGATGATCTTCGAGCGGGTGGGCATATTCGGATTAACTCTCTCTTCTTTGCTAAAGCGTGCGCAGAAACTCGAGGGGCGCCGGGTAAGCGCGTTCGTTCAAAGTCATCCATGAACCGAATGTCGAGAATCTTCGCGGTGATGTTGGGTGCATCGTTGAGCGTCAAGCAGTCAGGCTGCGGTAACAACCCGACCAATCAGGCGGAAAGTCTCGTGCTAGAGAGGCCAGCCGTCGTGACCCTTTGGTCAGCGGGCGGCATTATACATAGGTAGCTGGCAATCTGCCGATGGTTCATATGCAACCGGTCTCGTCCATTGGTCTAAAGGTCGCAGGGCGGGGTGGGGCGTAGAGTCGCCGGGAATGCTTGAGTTTGGCGCTTTTCCCTTTGCTTTCAGGCTTGTACGAAACCAGATGTGCCCGCGTCGTGAACAGAGGGTTTGCGTGTTGATTTAACTGGGTTACGCTCGAACCAAGCCAGATGTTCAATCCAAACAATGGAGTTCAGCATGGGTTACAAGAAGATTCAGGTTCCAGCCGTCGGCGACAAAATCACCGTCAATGCAGACCATTCTCTCAATGTTCCTGATAACCCGATCATCCCCTTCATTGAAGGTGACGGCATTGGCGTCGACGTCAGCCCGGTGATGATCAAAGTGGTTGATGCTGCCGTGGCCAAGGCCTACGGGGGCAAGCGCAAGATTTCCTGGATGGAGGTTTATGCTGGCGAAAAAGCGACTCAGGTCTATGACCAGGACACCTGGCTGCCCCAGGAAACCCTGGACGCCGTCAAGGATTACGTGGTCTCCATCAAGGGCCCGCTGACCACCCCGGTCGGTGGCGGCATCCGCTCCCTCAACGTGGCCCTGCGCCAGCAACTCGATCTCTATGTCTGCCTGCGTCCAGTGGTGTGGTTCGAAGGCGTACCGAGCCCGGTGAAAAAGCCTGGCGACGTCGACATGGTGATCTTTCGCGAGAACTCCGAAGACATCTATGCCGGCATCGAGTGGAAGGCCGGCTCCCCTGAGGCCACCAAGGTCATCAAGTTTCTGAAAGAAGAAATGGGCGTCACCAAGATCCGTTTCGACCAGGATTGCGGTATCGGCATCAAGCCTGTTTCCAAGGAAGGCACCAAGCGCCTGGTGCGCAAGGCCCTGCAATACGTGGTGGACAACGACCGCAAGTCGCTGACCATCGTGCACAAGGGCAACATCATGAAATTCACCGAAGGTGCCTTCAAGGACTGGGGCTACGAGGTGGCGAAGGAAGAATTCGGCGCCGAGCTGCTCGATGGCGGCCCATGGATGAAGTTCAAGAACCCGAAAACCGGCCGTGAAGTCATCGTCAAGGATGCCATTGCCGACGCCATGCTCCAGCAGATCCTGCTGCGTCCGGCCGAGTACGACGTGATCGCCACGCTGAACCTCAACGGTGACTACCTCTCCGACGCCCTGGCGGCTGAAGTGGGCGGTATCGGTATCGCGCCGGGCGCCAACCTGTCCGACACTGTGGCAATGTTCGAAGCCACCCACGGTACCGCGCCGAAGTACGCCGGCAAGGATCAGGTCAACCCGGGTTCGGTGATTCTGTCGGCCGAGATGATGTTGCGTCACCTGGGCTGGACCGAAGCGGCTGACCTGATCATCAAGGGCACCAATGGCGCCATCAAGGCCAAGACCGTGACTTACGACTTCGAACGTCTGATGGAAGGCGCCACGCTGGTGTCTTCTTCGGGCTTCGGTGAGGCGATCGTCAAGCACATGTAAGAACGGCAGTCGCAACAAAACCGCCCGGCTCGAGTGATCGAGCCGGGCGGTGTGTTTTCTGGCAGGTGTTCGGGTCGCTTCAGCTGGTCACGGATTGGTGATGAGCGGCTGTCGAGGCGGCATCTTTCGCGACCTCGACATTCTGAATATTTGTGGCGTGCAGGCCTTTGGGCCCTTGCACGATCTCGAATTTGACGGTTTGCCCGGCTTTGAGGGTTTTGTACCCGTCCATCTTGATGGCGGAGTAGTGGGCAAAGAAATCGATGTCCTTGCCGTCCTCGTCCTTCCCCTCGCGGGAGTCGGTGTTAATGAAACCGAACCCCTTGGCATTGTTGAACCATTTCACCTTGCCGACAGCCATGCTCAAATCCCTCTGCAACAGTCTCCATCGCTGGAGTATCATCCAATTCATCCGCAATCGAATCCGTTAAAAAGATTGACTCCGCGGATCTTTTTTACCCACTGTGGGCTCTATTGGTTGTAACACCGTTTTCCCGATAGTCAAGGTGACCGGGCAGTCGGAGTTGAAAAGGTGTACAGCCGCCCCCACCACTGTATTTGCACAACTGACGAACCTTTCTTTCCATGCATGCAATCAGCCAGATTCGACTAACATTCAATCAGGATCGCCCGCTTCTCCAAAAGGATCTTCCACAGGAGCACGACGACGATTCGGCAGGCGTTGCTGTTCAGGAAGCAAAGCCTGCGTTACAGGCGCCGCCGATGTACAAGGTGGTTTTGTTCAACGATGACTACACACCGATGGATTTCGTCGTCGAAGTGCTCGAGGTGTTTTTTAACCTGAATCGCGAGCTGGCGACCAAGGTCATGCTGGCCGTTCACACAGAAGGACGGGCAGTATGTGGAGTGTTTACCCGCGACATCGCCGAGACAAAGGCCATGCAGGTCAACCAGTACGCCAGGGAAAGCCAGCATCCGCTACTCTGTGAAATCGAGAAGGACGGTTAATCGCCGACCACTTGGGTATGAGGTGAAGCTATGTTAAACCGCGAGCTCGAAGTCACCCTCAATCTTGCCTTCAAGGAGGCTCGTTCGAAGCGTCATGAATTCATGACCGTCGAACACCTGCTGCTGGCCCTATTGGACAATGAGGCTGCCGCCACCGTATTGCGTGCCTGCGGCGCAAACCTCGACAAACTCAAGCACGACCTGCAGGAGTTCATCGACTCAACCACGCCATTGATCCCCGTCCATGACGAAGATCGCGAAACCCAGCCAACCCTGGGCTTCCAGCGTGTACTGCAACGTGCTGTTTTTCATGTACAGAGCTCGGGCAAACGCGAAGTGACTGGCGCCAACGTGCTGGTTGCAATCTTCAGTGAGCAAGAGAGTCAGGCCGTGTTCCTGCTGAAACAGCAGAGCGTTGCGCGCATTGATGTCGTCAACTATATCGCCCATGGCATCTCCAAGGTGCCGGGGCATGGCGATCACTCTGAAGGTGAACAAGATATGCAGGACGACGAGGGCGGTGAGTCTTCTTCTTCAGGCAATCCGCTGGATGCTTATGCCAGCAATCTCAACGAACTTGCGCGCCAGGGTCGAATCGATCCGCTGGTCGGTCGCGAAACGGAAGTCGAGCGTGTCGCGCAGATCCTCGCGCGTCGACGCAAGAACAATCCGCTGCTGGTCGGCGAGGCGGGCGTGGGTAAAACCGCGATTGCCGAAGGCCTGGCCAAGCGGATTGTCGACAACCAGGTGCCGGATTTGCTGGCCAATAGCGTCGTCTATTCGCTCGACCTCGGCGCTCTGCTTGCAGGCACCAAGTATCGCGGTGATTTCGAGAAGCGCTTCAAGGCGCTGCTCAATGAACTGAAAAAACGTCCGCAGGCGATCCTGTTCATCGACGAGATTCACACCATCATCGGTGCGGGCGCTGCGTCCGGTGGCGTAATGGATGCCTCGAACCTGCTCAAGCCGCTGCTGTCGTCTGGCGACATTCGCTGCATCGGCTCGACCACGTTCCAGGAATTTCGCGGCATCTTCGAGAAGGATCGTGCGCTGGCACGACGCTTCCAGAAAGTCGATGTCGTCGAGCCGTCGGTGGAAGACACCATCGGTATCCTGCGCGGCCTGAAGGGGCGTTTCGAGCAACACCACAACATCGAATACAGCGATGAGTCGTTGCGCGCCGCTGCTGAGCTGGCATCGCGTTACATCAATGACCGGCACATGCCGGACAAGGCCATCGACGTGATCGACGAAGCGGGCGCCTACCAGCGTCTGCAGCCGGCCGACAAGCGCGTGAAGCGCATTGACGTGCCGCAGGTTGAAGACATCGTGGCGAAAATCGCGCGGATTCCGCCGAAACATGTCACCAGCTCCGACAAGGAACTGCTGCGCAATCTGGAGCGTGACCTGAAGCTGACGGTATTTGGTCAGGACGCGGCGATCGATTCGCTGTCGACCGCGATCAAGCTGTCCCGCGCCGGCCTCAAGTCGCCGGACAAGCCAGTGGGTTCGTTCCTGTTTGCCGGTCCAACCGGTGTCGGCAAAACCGAGGCTGCGCGGCAACTGGCCAAGGCGTTGGGGATCGAACTGGTGCGCTTCGACATGTCCGAGTACATGGAGCGCCACACCGTATCGCGTCTGATCGGTGCGCCTCCAGGCTATGTCGGCTTTGATCAGGGCGGTCTGTTGACCGAAGCGATCACCAAGCAGCCGCACTGCGTGTTGCTGCTCGATGAAATCGAGAAGGCGCATCCGGAAGTCTTCAACCTGCTGCTGCAGGTGATGGACCACGGTACGCTCACCGACAACAACGGGCGCAAGGCGGACTTCCGCAACGTGATCATCATCATGACCACCAACGCCGGCGCCGAGACGGCAGCGCGGGCTTCGATCGGCTTCACTCATCAGGACCACTCGTCCGATGCGATGGAAGTGATCAAGAAGAGCTTCACGCCGGAGTTCCGTAACCGTCTGGACACCATTATCCAGTTTGGTCGCCTCAGCCATGAGGTCATCAAAAGTGTGGTGGACAAGTTCCTAACCGAACTGCAGGCGCAACTGGAAGACAAGCGTGTGTTGCTGGAGGTTACCGATGCGGCGCGCAGTTGGCTGGCGGCCGGTGGTTACGACTCGGCGATGGGCGCACGTCCGATGGCGCGTCTGATCCAGGACAAGATCAAGCGTCCGCTGGCGGAGGAGATTCTGTTTGGCGAGCTGGCCGAGCATGGCGGTGTGGTACACATCGACATCAAGGATGGTGAGCTGACGTTTGACTTCGAGACTACGGCTGAGATGGCCTGACGGTTGTTGGTCTGTTGTAAAGCGAAAGGCGCCTTCGGGCGCCTTTTTTGTTGTCTGATCTTTTTTGGGTGTATATCCGTTGCTGCGGTAACGGCTGCTTAGGGTTCCGCCCTTACGGCGGGTCACTTTTGACAAACGCCTCAAAAGTAACCAAAAAGGCTTTACCCTGACGTTCGGCCCTCGCTCAGGCTCGGGTTCCTTCGCTGCGGGATTCATCCGGGGGCAGCGCCTACGGTTTGCTTCGCTGCACCTCCTCTCGCTGTGTTTGGCTGCGCCAAACGGTCGCTGCGCTCC
>NZ_JBQEPG010000039.1:0-36860 GCF_052045635.1 Pseudomonas sp. 22189 | reverse complement strand
GCGATGGTGCGTCGATTGGATGATCTTCAGGAAATGGAGCAGATGGAGCTCAATCGTCTGGATGTGTCCGACGAAAAGGTCAAAGACTCGATCAACTCCGTTCTGCGCCACATCGAAAAAGAGATCGCTGAAACGCACAAAGCGATCAAGAAACACATCGATGATGATCCGGACATGCGCCAGATGCGCGACTTGATCGTGACCATCGACGGTATCGGGCAGAAAACCCTTGAGCGGCTGCTGGCCGAGCTGGGCGACCTGCGCAAATACGACGACCCTCGCAAACTGGTCGCTGCTGCAGGGTTGAACCCTAAGCTGCAGGAGTCAGGAAAACTCAAAGGCAGAACAATTATTTCGAGGGTCGGCTCGGCTCGCGTTCGGGCGGGTCTGTACATGCCAGGCCTGGTAGCGCTGAGGCACAACGAGGCGATCATCGCCATGAAGGAACGCTTGAAGGCCAATGGCAAAGCCCCCAAACAGATCATCTGTGCAGCCATGCGCAAGTTGTTGCACTTCGTCTACGGAGTGCTCAAATCGGGCCAACCATTTGACCCGAAATTGGCACTTGCCCGGTGAGGGGCAAGACGGTATCTACAGGGCAGGTTTATTTCAAATGTGCCCCATCAACCCACTCCAGCGCCGTGCGCCAGATGCAGATCCCCAGAAAGTACGCCGACATCAGCAGCCACAACCCCATCACCAGCGGATTGATCACCGGGTGATTGAGCACCAGTGACAGGCTGCACAACAGCCAGATTGCCGTGACCGCGATGTTGATCGGCATGAACCGGCGCACACGGAACGGGTGCAGGAACTTCATGCGGGTGACGGTCAGCAGCGCCAGGCCAATGATGGTCAGGAAAGTGATCCACGGTCCCGGGCCAATGATGTACAGGCACAGGGCAACCACGTTCCACGCGGCGGGGAAACCGACGAAATAGTTGTCCTTGCTTTTCATGTTTACGTTGCAGAAGCAGAACAGCGACGACACCAGAATCAGCGACACACTCAGCAGCAGGGTGTAGTCGGGCAGGGGGATGTAGCGGTAGATGAACAGCGCCGGGATGAACACGTAGGTCAGGTAGTCGATCACCAGATCGAGGATCGAACCGTCAAAACTCGGCAGCACCGATTGCACATTGACCTTGCGCGCCAGCGCCCCGTCGAGACCGTCGACGATCAATGCCACGCCCAGCCACATCAGGCAATGGGTCGGCTGGTTCTCCAGCAGGGCGAGGGTCGCCAGAAAGGCAGTGACCACGCCGGTCGCGGTAAAACCATGGGCGCCCCATGCTTTGAGCCTGGCGATGTGTACGGTCGATATCACAGGGGCGTTCTCCAGAAAAATGAAGCAAGCCGGGTATCACCCTTGAGCAAAGGGCGCCGGCAAACCGGGTCGGGGTTGCAGCTATCGACCGGTTTGGCCGGGATAAGGTTCACCACCGTTGAATCTTAGCTGGCCGCTCGAAAAATACCTCGGCGAAAACCGCCGGTGTCAGCCAGACGGTGCTGGCGCGATGGCTGCGCCGGTCTATCGTTGCCTGACGCAGTGAATGCCAATGCCTGAGGACGACATCATGAACACCAGCGATTTGCTCGAACAACTGCTGCGAGGCCAGGCCTCGGCGGGACAACAACGTGCTGACTCGGCCGGTAACCCGGAAGGACTCGGCGGACTGGGCGGCTTGCTCGGTGGTCTGTTGGGTGGCGGTGCAGGCCCCGGCGGCAGTGCGGCGCAGTCCGGTGGGCTGGGCGGTCTGGGCGGTCTGCTCGGAGGTCTGCTCGGCGGCGGTAGCGGTGGTGGCTTGGGCGGCGCGCTGGGTGGGGCACTCGGTGGCGGCGGAACACAAAGTCGTTCCGGCGGCACCAATTATGCGGCGCTGGCCTCATTGGGAATGATGGCGTTCCAGGCATATCAGGCCTGGCAGCGCAGTCAGGCGTCGGCGGCGCCACAACAGATCCCGCAAACGGCCAATCTGCTGGCCGGGCCCGAGATCGAGGAACACAGCCACGCGGTGCTGCGGGCGCTGATCGCGGCGGCCAAGGCGGATGGTGAGATCGATACCCGGGAACAACAGATGATCAACAGTGAAATCAGCAAGCACACCGACGATCCGCAATTGCAGCAGTGGTTCGAAAGCGAAGTCGCCAAACCACTGGATGCGAACGAAGTCGCCGAGGCCGCCAACGGCGACCCGGCCATGGCCGCCGAAATGTACCTGGTCAGCGTGATTCTGGTGGACGATCAGCAGGACGCCGAACGCAACTATCTGGATGAACTGGCCGCCACCCTGCAGATCGACCCGCAATTGCAGGTGCACCTGGAACAGCAGGCCAAGGGGCAGGGCTGAAGCAAAAGTCAACAGATCGCAGCCTTCGGCAGCTCCTACAGGGGAAAAGCGCTCCAAATGTAGGAGCTGCCGAAGGCTGCGATCTGTTGATCTTCAGAGCCAGATTGCGTCCCATAGCGGGTAATCACCCAAACGCTTTACCAGACCGGCCCGCAATGGATTCATGACAATGTAGCGGGCAGCGGCTTTAAGATCTTCATCGCGACGCAGAGCTCGGTCGTAATAGCCGCGTTGCCACACCGGCTCCGAATTGCCTCGCAGCAGGTTGACCGAGCGACTACTGCGCGATTTGACACGGCACATTAATTGCGCCAAAGAGCCTTGTTTTAATTCGACCAGCCAATGGAGGTGGTCCGGCATCACAACCCATGCAAGCGAATGAACCATTCCCGCTTGATCGGCGGCCCGCATCTGCCCTACCAATAGTCGTCCTGCTCTCCAATCCGAAAAAACCGGTCGGCGTTGCTCAACCACCGCTGTCAGCAAATAAACCCGCCCAACCTCCGAATAGCGTCCCTTGCGTAAACCGCAGGCTTTTGCAGCTTCAGGCATTCCTTTGCCCTCCGTAACCATCGTCCTTGAACACTAGCGCTCCCGAAACACTCCGCTCGGCCAAGCCTTTACACGATGTAAATGTAGGAGCTGCCGAAGGCTGCGATCTTTTGATCTTGATCGTAAAAGACAAAATCAAAAGATCGCAGCCTTCGGCAGCTCCTACAGTGACCAGACCAAGTGATCAAGTGAAAGAGAATTGGCGCTGATCGCCGTCCGTCAGGGCAATTTTCATGTCGATTGAATTTTTCTCCGTAGCGGTTGCTCTGCTGCTGTAGAGGCGTGAAACAACGCCCTGACCGGCCAACCGAACGAGAACACTGACATGACTGCCCTGACCCCTCTGCAGGCGCCGAGCGCGCAGCAACAGCCCATCACTGCCGACGGTGACCTGCGGCGTATTTATGAGGCATTGCTGCTTGAGGATGCGCCTGACACCCTCGCGCAGGATTTTCTCGCCGAGCAGTTGCAGCGCGCCGCGCTGCTGCCTGAAGAACTGCCGCAGGATCCGTCGGCGTGGCAGGAGTGGGTCGCCGGGCACTGCACCGAGGTTGCCCGGCAGTATGCCGATTACCTGCAACAGCGTCAGGCCGGCGGACCGCGCCAGTTCTTCAGTAACAAGGCTCATGCGCTGTACTTTCTGCAAGCCGTGGCACCGACCAAACTGGTCGATGGCGCGTGGCTGTACGGCTTGTTGGCGCAATGGCGCGACCCGCGTTTTGATGGCTTGCTGTGTACCTATCTGGAAGAACTCGGCGACGGCAATCCTGCGCAAAACCATGTGGTGATCTATCGCAAACTGCTCGCTGAACACGGTTTGCAGGATGCCAGCGCCATCGCCGATGAGCGTTACCTGCAAGGTGCATTGCAACTGGCACTCGGTGCCTGCGGTGAAGCTTGTTTGCCGGAGGTGATCGGTTACAACCTCGGTTACGAACAATTGCCGCTGCACCTGCTGATCAGTGCCTATGAGCTCAGCGAGTTGGGCATCGATCCGTACTATTTCACCCTGCATGTGACCATCGATAACGCCAGCACCGGTCATGCGCAAAAAGCCGTGCAGGCGGTGCTCGACCTGCTGCCGCTGGAAGCGGATCGCAGCGAGTTTCTGCGCCGGGTATTGCTGGGTTATCGACTCAACGACCTGGGGCAGGGCAGCCGCGCCATCATCGAGGGTTTCGACCTGGAACAGGAAGTGCTGGCGATGCTCGAGCGCAAGCGTCCGTTCGGTCAGCACATGCATTCCGACTACTGCCGCTTCGATGGAAAAACCGTCAATCAGTGGCTGGCCACGCCCGAGCAACTGCCCGGGTTTCTGCAGGTGATGCAGGACAAGGGCTGGATCAAGCGCAATCAAGATCCGCAGGCCAGCCGTTTCTGGCAGTTGATCGATGGCGACGGTGCGGCGATGTTCGGCGTGTTCAGTCCTTATGAAAAGCAACTGCTGCACGACTGGATTGCCGGCGACTGGACGTCCTCGGAGAAGAATCCGACGCCAAGACGCAGCCGTCAGGTCGCCACCCCGGACGCCGCGGTGCCAGAACACGATCCCGATGTGCAGCGTCTGACCTCCTCGCTACAAGGCCAGGACGGTCATGGCCAGATGGCAACACTGATCCCATGGCTGTCACCCGCCCGCCATGCCCACCCGGCGGGTTTGCTGGCGACGCGCCGTTTTATCGAACTCAAATCCAGTCTGCGCTAAGGAACTCTCCATGAATCAGGAAGAACATTTGTCTGCCGACGACCTCACGCTGCTGCAACTCGGCCGACGCTTACAGGCCGACGGTTATCGTTTCATCACGCCGACGCCTTTGACCCATCAGCGGGTCAACCAGCGGGACGAGGGGCAGGTGGCCGATACCTTGCGTGATGTCTTCGGCTGGTCGCGCCCGTTCGAACCGGGGTTGTTGTCCGCCGACGAGCAGCGGCAGTTGCAGGAGGCGCAAGTGATTGACGCCTACGGCGGCCGTTTGAAAAGCCGGGTGCGCTGGTCGAGTCTGGATGACCTGTTGTTCGTGCATTCGGGCTTTCCCACCGATGCCGCCGATTCGGTGTTTTTCGGTCCGGACACCTACCGTTTCGCGCAGTTGATTCACTCACATCTGCAGCAGAGCTTTGCACCGATCCAGCGTGCGGTGGACATCGGTTGCGGTGCGGGCGTTGGTGCGATTCTGATTGCCCGCGCTCGGCGGGAAGCCGAAGTGCTGGCGGTGGATATCAACCCCGCCGCGCTGCGCCTGACCGCGATCAACGCGGCATTGGCCGAGGTCGCCAACGTCGAGGTGCAGGCCAGCGATGTGTTGCAGGGTACCGACGGCCACTTCGACCTGATCGTCGCCAACCCGCCGTACATGGCCGATCCAGCCGGACGCGCCTACCGAAATGGCGGAGGTTCACTCGGGGCCGGGTTGTCGCTGCGTATCGTCGAGCAGGCACTCAATCGGCTGGCACCCGGTGGCTCGTTACTGCTGTACACCGGCGTCGCCATGGTCGATGGCCGTGATCCGTTTTTCGACACCGTGGTGCCACGCCTGGATTCGGCGCGATTCGCTTGGACCTATCGCGAACTGGATCCCGACGTGTTCGGTGAAGAATTGCTGAATCCCGGTTACCAGCGTGTAGACCGGATCGCCGTGGTCGCGCTGACCGTGACCCGCATTGGCTGACACAAGGCAGGTGCGTCATGACCAGGAACCTCGACGACTACAACCGCATGCGCGATTTTTCGGCGACCTCGGAGCCCGCTGCCATCAAGCGCCGTGGCCGCAGCAAGGGGACTGAACATGCGCTGCAGTTCTGCATCCAGAAGCACGACGCTTCGCACCTGCATTATGACTTTCGCCTCGAACTCGATGGCGCGCTGAAGAGCTGGGCGGTGCCCAAGGGGCCGTCGCTCGACCCCAGGGTCAAACGCCTGGCCGTGCACGTCGAAGATCACCCGCTGGATTACGCGACGTTCGAGGGCAGCATTCCCGAAGGGCATTACGGCGCCGGCGAGGTGATCGTCTGGGATCGTGGCGTGTGGATTCCGCAGGAAGACCCGGCCAAGGCTTACGCCAAGGGCAAACTCAAATTCGAACTGCAAGGCGAGAAGCTGTCCGGCCTCTGGAATCTGGTGCGCACCCACATGCCGGGCAAAAAGGAGAACTGGTTTCTGATCAAACATCAGGACAGCGCTGCGCGCCCGCAAGACGATTACGACGTACTCAGCGCCGAGCCGCACAGCGTGCTCAGCGAGCGCACCTTGATCAGTAAGCCCAAGCTCGCCGCCGAGCAAGCCAAACCGGTGCAAAAGGCCCCGGCCAAACCGCGCAAAACGGCGTCCGCTACGCTCACCGGTGCGCGCAAGGCCAAGCTCCCTGCACAACTCAAGCCGGAACTGGCGACGCTGGTCGACAGCGCACCGGAAGGGCAGTGGAGCTACGAGATCAAGTTCGACGGTTACCGGATCATGGCGCGCATCGATCACGATCAGGTTCAGCTGTTTACCCGCAATGGCCATGACTGGACGCACAAACTGCCGCAACAGGCGCAGGCTCTGGCCGAGCTGGGCCTGGAATCGGCGTGGCTGGACGGCGAAATGGTGGTCGCCAACGAACACGGTGTGCCGGACTTTCAGGCACTGCAGAATGCGTTCGAAGCTGGAAGCAGCGGCAGCATCATGTACTACCTGTTCGACATGCCGTATCTCAACGGGGTCGACCTGCGCGAGGTGCCGGTCGAGGAGCGCCGCGCGGCGTTGTCCACGGTACTCGGAGGGCACGAGCAGCCCTTGCTGCGCTTCTCCGAAGCCTTCGACGAAACCCCGGATGCGCTGCTCAACAGCGCCTGCCAGATGCAGATGGAAGGACTGATCGGCAAGCGCCTGGGTTCGCCTTACGTATCGCGGCGCAGCAGCGACTGGATCAAGCTCAAGTGCAAGCATCGTCAGGAATTCGTGGTTGTCGGCTATACCGATCCGAAGGGCGCGCGCAGTGCCTTCGGCGCCTTGCTGCTGGGCTTGCATGACCGCGACAGTGGCGAATTGCGTTACGCCGGCAAGGTCGGCACCGGGTTCAACGACACTACCCTGAAAAGCATCCTTGCCCAACTCAAGCCGTTGCAGGTGAAGAAGGCTGCCGTGGTCAACCCGCCAAGCGGCTTCGACGCCAAGGGTGTGCACTGGCTCAAACCGAATCTGTTGGCGGAAGTGGCATTCGCCGAAATGACCAAGGACGGCTCGGTGCGCCATGCCGTGTTCCATGGTCTGCGCAATGACAAACCGGCGAAGGCAATTACCGAGGAGCGCGCGAAACCCGTGAAGACTTCAGCGAAAGCCACCCCATCGAAAAAGGCTGCACCGGCAAAGAAAAAGGCTGAAGCAGCACCGTCACAGCTGGGCCTCGCCAGCGGCAAGGTGCGCATCACCCACCCCGACCGGGTAATCGATGCGGTCAGTGGCACCACCAAGATGCAACTGGCCGAGTATTACGCCAGCGTCGCCGAATGGATCCTACCGCAGCTCAAGGATCGTCCGGTGGCATTGGTGCGTGCGCCGGACGGTATCGCCGGCGAACTGTTCTTCCAGAAAAACGCCGAGCGTCTGGCGATTCCCGGCATCACCACGCTGGACAAGGAGGTCACCGGTCAACCGGTGATGCTGATCAACAATGCCGAAGCCTTGATCGGCGCCGTGCAGATGAGCACGGTCGAGTTGCACACCTGGAACGCCACTACCATTGATCTGGACAAGCCTGACCGCTTTGTCCTCGATCTTGACCCGGATCCCGCGCTCCCATGGAAAAGCATGGTCGAAGCCACTGCGCTGACCCTGACCGTGCTCGATGAACTGGGGCTCAAGGCGTTTCTCAAGACCAGCGGTGGCAAAGGCATTCACCTGGTGGTGCCATTGACCCGCAAGCACGGCTGGGATGAGGTCAAGGATTTCAGCCATGCGATCGTCAGTCATATGGCGAATTTGTTGCCGGAACGGTTTTCCGCGATGTCCGGGCCGAAAAATCGGGTGGGGCGAATCTTCATCGATTACCTGCGCAACGGTTTGGGTGCCACCACCATTTGTGCCTACGCGGCGCGCACCCGCGAGGGGCTGCCGGTGTCGGTGCCGCTGTTTCGCGAAGAGGTGGCGCAGATCAAGGGTGGCAATCAGTGGAACATCAGCAATGTCCATGAGCGCCTGAACGAGGTCGGCGACGCGCCGTGGGCCGACATGAAGAAAACCCGCCAGAGCATCACTGCAGAGATGCGCAAGCGGGTTGGCATGAAAAAATGATCAGGTATCGCGCAGCAAGTCGTGGGCGTTGAGGAGTTCGAAAGCGATTTCAGGGTGGTTGCTCAGGCCTCGACGAATGGCCGCCGGAATCGCTTTGCGCGTCTTGCGGCACAGCCCCGGGAGCGCTTCGATCTGAATCTCGATGCCGAGCATGGTGCGCACTTCATGAAAGCCCGGAGCAACTTCAACTCGCAGGCCCAACTGTGCGTGCATGCGATCTTGCAGATGGCGCAGGTCGGCGAGGTCTTTGAGTTGTTCCAGGCGGGCGAGCAGGATTTTTTCCTGCTCGCGAGTCAGGCGCAGGATGCGCAGATCGCTGCCGGAATTTTCCAGCAACGATTCGCGCCCGCAATCGCAGGCGCCGGGCGGGCAGGGTGAGCGCAAAGGCGCAGGCGGCGCAAGAGTCGTCATGGCCTCCATCATAGAGGCCGTCGGACTGTTTTGCCTATGTGCCTTCAGCTGCCATCCATCGGCCGCTGCCTCCGTGACAACTACTGATTCAGGCCTTCGTAATGCACCAGAATCGCGTTGGCAAGGTCTTCATCGCTGGCGTTGAGACCGGGGTTGTCGTGCCGGACCTGTTGCAGCACCGACTCCAGATAAACCCCTCGTATGGCCCCGCCGCTGGCCACGAACGCTGACAGGTCATCGCGCGCCGGGATCACCATTTTGTGATCCTTGAAGGTCGAGTAAAGCGATGCGGAAACACCCGCCGAGGTGGCGACATCGCCGGCATCGACACGGGCCAGAGCCGAGCCGACAGGGAGGCACAGCAGGAGAGAAGAAACGAGCACTAACTTGCGCATGACGGTGTTCCTCCACAAGCGCGAAGCAAAAAGGAAGACTACATAATCTCAGAGGTGCGACCTCTGCCGGAGTTCCGTTCAAACACGCGGATACTTCCTGAAACGCTCTGAAGCGGCACATCTGCACAAATAAGCTTAACTGAACTCCTGACAGGTGCATTCGGCGCGCCTCAGGAGGAACCCACCGTGTCGATCAAATTGCGTTTGCTGTTGCTGATAGCAACCAGCCTGCTGACAGCGCTGATCGTGAGTCTGGTCAGCTATGTGGGGAATACGCGGATGTCCGCGGCGGTTGGCGACAACGCGGTGAGCATGACTGCGCTGCGCAATCACATGGAAGCCGACATGATGCACGATGCACTGCGGGCTGACGTGTACTCGGCGATGCTGGTGGGCTTGGGCAAAAGTACCGGCACGGCCGCCGAAGTGCGGGATTCGATCAACGAGCACGCGAGCCATTTTCGCGAAGTACTGGATGAAAACCTCAAACTGCCGGTCAACCCGACAATCAAGACCGCGCTCGAACAGATCAAGCCCAGTCTGGACACCTACATCGAGGCGGCCGAGCGCATTGTCGGCCTGGCACTGGACAACCCGGACAGCGCGCAACGGGAGCTCGGTACGTTCAACACCGCCTTCACTCAGCTTGAAGAGCAGATGGCCGCGCTCAGTGAGCTGATTGAAAGCAATACCCGGGACACCAGCAAAGCCACCGACAGCGCCATTCGAAATGCCAACATCGCCCTCGGCGTGGTGCTGCTCGCCAGCCTGTTGCTATTGCTGGCGCAAGGGCGTTGGGTGACCCGCAGCATCATGGGGCCGCTGAAGTCCGCCAACCACATCGCCCAAAGCATTGCGCATGGCAACCTCAGCGAGCCGATCAGTGAACCGGCCGGCAAGGATGAAGCCAGCACGCTGATCCGCAGCCTGGCGACCATGCAGCGCGATCTGCGCGACATGATCGACGTGGTGCGCCGCAACGCGCATGGCGTCAGCGGCATGAGCGAGCAGTTGAGCCACGGCTGCCATCAGGTCGCCGACAGCAGTCAGCAGCAAAGCGCCGCCGCCGGCACCATGGCCGCTGCCGCGAGCCAGATGACCGCCAGCATCGAGGAAATCACCCGCCACGCCGAACGCGCACTGGGCATGGCCAATCAGGCCGAGTCGCTGGCCAAGAGCGGCGGACAGGTGATCCATCAGGTGGTCAGCGACATGGACGACATCGCCCGCTCGGCGCAGCAGTCGGCACAGGTGATCCGCACGCTGGATCAGGAATCCGAAGGCATCTTCAACATCATTCAGGTGATCAAGAGCATCGCCGACCAGACCAACCTGCTGGCACTCAACGCCGCTATCGAGGCGGCGCGGGCCGGCGAGCAGGGCCGGGGCTTTGCCGTGGTCGCCGACGAAGTGCGCAGTCTGGCCGCGCGTACCAGCGCTTCAACCCAGGAAATCGCGTCGATGGTCGCGCGCATCCAGAACAGTACCCGCGAAGCGGTCAGCAGCATGGAGGCCGGCGTGGCTCAGGTCGACAAAGGCATGGCGGTCACGGCGGAAGTCGAGCGGGCGATCCGCGAGATCCTCGACGCCACCCTCAGCACCACGCAACTGGTCAATGACATCACCCGCACCATCGGCGAGCAAAGCCAGGCCAGCAACGAAATTGCCCATCAGGTGGAAATGATCGCCGGGATGTCCGAGGGCAACAGCAAGGTGATCGGGCAGACGGCCAACACCACTGATGAACTGTCGAGTCTGGCGGGGGCGCTGGCGTTGTCGGTGGACCGGTTTCGGTTGTAGGGCCGCTATCGCGAGCAGGTTTGCGGATCATGTTCAGCCCAAACCGGCCGATAACGCCAACAGCGGAAAAAGACTCTCAAGTCGGGAACAGACGCGCGGGTTTGCCCTGACGTGATATTCTTCGCGCCAACTTGGTTTGACCTTATTCAGTTTGCCTGCCCTTTGGGCGGGCTGACGGAATCCCTGTCGCTCAAGTAGCTGAAGCCAATAATGATAAAAAGTCAGTTCAGAAGGGACATTAACTGAGGTCGATGCGGTACGTCGGCCTTGTGTGCCCACCCGTCAACATTGCAGTGTGAAGGTGCCCGCGACCCTGGCCTGAGTGTCGCGACAAAAGGCCCTCATACCTACAACAGCGGCGGGCGGAAGGCGTTTTATCATAGGTGCAACGGATGTTTAAGAAAGTGAACACAGCCTTGCTCGGGCTGGCTTTGGCGATGGGGATGTCGTCCGCCAATGCTGCAGAAGCAAAGAAAGTCGACGTTCTGCTGATCGGCGGCGGCATCATGAGCACCACCCTGGGTGTGTGGATCAATGAGTTGGAGCCAAGCTGGTCGATGGAAATGGTCGAGCGCCTCGATGGCGTCGCCCTGGAAAGCTCCAACGGCTGGAACAACGCCGGTACCGGTCACTCGGCCCTGGCTGAGCTGAACTACACCCCGGAAGACGACAAAGGCAACGTGACGATCCCGAAAGCCGTCGAGATCAACGAAGCGTTCCAGGTTTCCCGTCAGTTCTGGGCCTGGCAGGTTCAGCAAGGCGTTCTGAAGAACCCTCGCTCGTTCATCAACACCACGCCGCACATGAGCTTCGTGTGGGGTGACGACAACATCAAGTTCCTGAAAAAGCGCTACGAAGCCCTGCAGGCGAGCCCGCTGTTCGCCGGCATGCAGTACTCCGAAGACCCGGCTGTGATCAAGAAGTGGGTCCCGCTGATGATGGAAGGGCGTGACCCGAACCAGAAAATCGCGGCCACCTGGAGCCCGCTGGGTACCGACATGAACTTCGGCGAAATCACCCGCCAGTTCGCCGGTTACCTGCAGACCAAGCCTAACTTCGACCTGAAGCTGTCGAGTGAAGTCGAAGACATCACCAAGAACGCCGACGGCACCTGGCGCGTCAGCTACAAAAACCTGAAAGACGGCACCAAAACCGAAACCGACGCCAAGTTCGTGTTCATCGGCGCCGGTGGCGGCGCTCTGCACCTGCTGCAGAAGTCCGGCATTCCTGAAGCCAAGGAATATGCTGGCTTCCCGGTAGGCGGCTCGTTCCTGGTGACCGATAACCCGGCCATCGCCGAGCAGCACCTGGCCAAGGCCTACGGTAAAGCTTCGGTTGGCGCACCGCCGATGTCGGTTCCGCACCTGGACACCCGTGTTCTGGACGGCAAGCGCGTCATCCTGTTTGGCCCATTCGCGACCTTCAGCACCAAGTTCCTCAAAGAAGGCTCGTACCTGGACCTGCTGACCAGCACCACCACCCACAACATCTGGCCAATGACCAAGGTCGGCATCAAGGAATACCCGCTGGTCGAGTACCTGGCCGGTCAACTGATGCTGTCGGATGAAGACCGTCTGAACGCGCTGAAGGAATACTTCCCGAACGCCAAAGCCGAAGACTGGCGCCTGTGGCAAGCCGGCCAGCGCGTGCAGATCATCAAGCGTGATGAAGCCGCTGGCGGCGTGCTGAAACTGGGCACCGAAATCGTTGCTGCACAAGACGGCTCCATCGCCGGTCTGCTGGGCGCATCGCCAGGCGCGTCGACTGCTGCACCAATCATGCTGAGCGTGCTGCAGAAAGTCTTCAAAGACAAAGTCGCTACCCCTGAGTGGCAAGCCAAGCTGCACCAGATCGTTCCAAGCTACGGCACCCAGCTGAACAACGATCCGGCCAAAGTGGCACAAGAGTGGGCGTACACCGCCAAGATCCTCGAACTGCCAACGCCTCCGGTGATCGGTCAGGCTGCTCCGGCTGCACCTGCAGCTGAGAAAGCTGAAGCGCCGAAGGAAAATGCTGCACGTGACATGGCGCTGTAACCACACGCCAGATGCACAAAAGCCCACTGCACCGGTAACGGTCAGTGGGCTTTTTTTGTGCCAAAAAACCGCTGTAGGAGCAGCCGCAGCCTGCGGCAGCTCCTACACAGGTTTCGCTTTCGCCAGGTAGGCGCCCAACCGCCGTCCCATTTCCTCGCCGAGGGCCTGCAACCCACTCAACGGCCGCACCATCACCTCGAACTCGATAATTTTCCCGCTCTCATCGAAGCGAATCATGTCGATCCCCTTCAACTCTTTCGTCCCCACCTTGGCACTGAACTCCAGCACCACATTCAATCCATCGGCAGTCGCCAGTTCACGGTGGTATTTGAAATCTTCAAACACGTTGAACACGGTGTTGAGGATCATCGTCACCACTGGCGCGCCGGGGTAGGGCGAGTGGGCCATGGGCGAGCGGAACAGCGCATTCTGATCAAGCAGCTCGGGCAGAGCCTTGAGGTTGCCGGTGCGGATCATCTCGTGCCAGCGCTTCAGGGATTCGGCGGCGTTGGGGTGCAGGTTCAGTTCGGACATTGACCACTCCTGGAATTGTTGTTGTTGTTTTTCGCGCGACGGCAATCACTCTAGTTCAAAGCGGCGTGCCCCCGAATCTTTGTGTGCCGATCTGAATACCACGCCATGTCCGGAACAGATCAGTTTGGTATCTGATCCGTATTTTTCTGTTGTATCTGCCTCTGTAACCGGCTCAGTCAGGCGCTCAGAATAGCCCGGCAATTCGGTCACCCGCGGCAGCCCTTCATCCCGAAGCGCCCGGTGCACCGCAAGCTCAACATTAAGGAGAGCAGCATGAACAAGATGGCGATTTTCCTCGGTGGGTTTCTGACATTGACCATTCTGATCGGAATGCTTGCGACAATTTCTCCGGTCTGACCCCGGCAGTACTCCACCAGACTCCAGCGCCCTTTCTTATCGAAGGGCGTGACTGTTTCTACTGCGTTGTCATTTCTCGCATCACACCATACTGGTGTCCGTCCGCTAACTGGACTAAACCGGGATATCCAGTCCCGGAAATGTTCACTGTGCCTGATCTGTCATGGACTCGTTGATCAACGCTGCCGGCCGTGCGCTCGCGGTGGGTGATCCGCTGGCCGCGTTGAAGCTCGTCGCCCTGCGTGAAGACCCGCCTGCGCTGGCGCTGCGTGGCATCGCCATGGCTCAGCTCGGTGATGTGTCCCGAGCCAAGGCGCTGCTGCAGCGGGCGGTCAAGGCGTTCGGCGCCAACGAGCCGTTGTCCCGAGCGCGCTGCGTCGTGGCCGAGGCCGAAGTGGCGCTGGCGACGCGGGATCTGGGCTGGCCGGTTAAAGCGCTGGAGGCGGCGCGGCAGCTCTTGCTCGATCACGGCGATCAACTGAACGCTGCGCATGCCCGCTATTTGCAAATCCGCCGGCTGTTGCTGATCGGCCAGCTCGATGAGGCGCGGGCGTTGCTCGCTGCACTTGATCCCACCGCGCTGCCCCCGCCGTTGCGGGCCGCTCATGGATTGATGACGGCCGGTATTGCGCTGCGTCAGGTGCAGGCGCACACGGCGCGGGCGGCGCTGGAGCTTGCGCAACGGGCGGCGCAGCAAGCGGCTATTCCCGCGCTGACCGCAGAGACCGAACAGGCCTTGCAAATGCTCGATGCACCTGCGGCGCAACTGATTGTGTCTGGCCGGTCTCAGACCGTGACGCTCGCGCAGGTTGAAGCGTTGTTCGCCTCGCCGGCGCTGGTGGTCGATGCGTGTCGCTACAGCGTGCGCGGCGCGGGGATGACAGTGGCCCTGGCGACGCGTCCGGTGCTGTTCGGTCTGCTGCGGATGCTGGCTCAGGCGTGGCCGGCAGATGTGTCGAGAGAGGCGCTGATCGCTCAGGCGTTTCGCTTGAAACTAAGCGACGAATCCCATCGCGCACGCCTGCGGGTGGAGATCGGTCGCCTGCGTTCGGCGTTGCAGCCACTGGCGCGGATCATCGCGACGGCGCGCGGTTTTGCCTTGGTCGCCGACGATGTGGCGTTGCTCACTTTGCCGGTCGAGGACAAGTACGCGACACTGCTGGCCTTGCTCGCCGATGGCGAATCCTGGTCGAGTTCGGCGCTGGCGTTGGCGTTGGGCTGCAGTCAGCGGCAAGTGCAGCGCTCACTGGAAGCACTGGCGCAGGCGGATAAAGTGCAAGGGTTCGGCGTGGGTCGTGCGCGGCGCTGGACCACGCCGCCGTTGCCGGGTTTCGCGACGATCTTGTTACTCCCGGTGTCGTTGGGCAATGGCTAGGCTGGACACTCCTACCAACGAGGAAGGCAGCATGAAACAGGCAAACGCAGAAATCCTTCGTGAGTACGGCCCGTTCGACGGCGTCGAACGTGTCCACGGCGTAACCTTCGACGGCCAGCACGTGTGGTTCGCCAGTGACGGCCAGCTCAATGCGCTGGACCCGGCCAGCGGCAAAACCGTGCGCACGCTCAAGGTCGGTGCCGACGCTGGCACCGCGTTCGACGGCCAGTACTTGTTCCAGATTGCCGACAGCCGCATCCAGAAAATCGACCCGACCACCGGCCGTGTGCTGAACACCGTGCCGGCGCCCGGCGGCGGCAACGATTCGGGGATGGCCTGGGCCGAAGGCTCGCTGTGGATCGGCCAGTATCGCGAGCGCAAGATCTATCAGGTCGATCCGGAGACCGGCGCGGTCTTGCGCACGCTGGCGTCAGACCGCTTTGTCACCGGGGTCACCTGGGTCGACGGCGCGTTATGGCATGGCACCTGGGAAGGCGATGAAAGTGAACTGCGCCGGGTCGATCCGCAAGATGGCGAGGTCCTGGAGCGTTTGAAGATGCCTGCGGGGACAGGCGTTTCCGGGCTGGAAGCGGATGACGGCGAGCGCTTTTACTGCGGTGGCGGGGGGAGTGGGCGGCTGCGGGCGGTGCGGCGGCCCAAGTGATGGAGGGTGCCTGTTCTGGCCCTTCGCGAGCAGGCTCGCTCCCACATGGGTTCAGCCTCAACCGGGCAAAATGTGAGAGCGAGCCTGCTCGAGAAGGGGCCAGCAGCTTCACTGAAAATCTCTCGGTGAATCAAGGCGCACCAAACACCATCGTCCAGTAAACCCCTTCATCACTGCGCGCCTCACTGGCAAAACCCGCGCCGACCTGGGTGAACATCGGGTTCAGCAGGTTGGCACAATGCCCGGGACTGGCCAGCCATCCGGCCATCGCCTTGCCCGGTGAACTCTGTCCGGCGGCGATGTTTTCGCCGATCTGCCGGCCCCGATAACCTGCCGCCCGGGCGCGATCGGCCGGCATGTCGCCGTCTGGATCACGGTGGGCGAAGTAGTTGCCGTAGGCCATGGCCTTGCTATGCCCTTGCGCGGCGGCTCCCAGCGCCGGGTTCCAGCTGAGCGGGCGAGCGGCGGCGAAGCGCTGGCGTCCGCACATCCGTGGGCGTGCACGGGCGGCGTTGACCTCGGCGAGCAAGGCTTTGCCGACGCTGCGGTTGTCGCCGACGCGACTGTCGAGCACCGGTTGCGCCAGCACCACTTGCCATTCACCGCGGGCGCGGCTGACGCCGATGTCGGCGTACTGGGCGTCGAGCAGGGCGGTGCAGTGGCTGTCTTGCAGCTGTTCGAAGGCTTCCTCGGCATCCCCGGCACCGACGATGCGGATGCTGCGCACCGCCACCGCCGAATATCCCGAAGACTTCAATCTTTCGCGCAAGCCACCGCCGTAGCCATAGCCGATCGGCAACGCCAGATTCGACTTCAGCGACAGTGGCGCCAGGCGCTGGGCAGGGCGACGTTCGCAGCGTTGCGGATGGGCGCGATAATCGTTGATGGCGGCCACCAGCTGCCGCTCTTCGCTGGCGTGGCTGGTCTTGGTAAACAGTGGGGCAAGGATCAGCAGGCACAGCGAAACGAAGCGTGATGAGCGAACGACATGGCGCATGGGACGGCAGACTCAGGGGAAAGGACAGTGCTGAAGTGGGCAGCCGCGGAATGCGGCGCCACTAGGACTGGGCTTTTTGCACTTGGTTCATGCTGGCAAACTGGCTTTTTTGGTGGGTGTGAAGGGGAGGGTGATCCTGGATTTTGTATTGCTCGCGAAGGGGCCAGTTCAGCCGACGCAATAATCGGCTATCAGCGATCAAGCACTGCCTGCATCCACTGCAGATACTGCGCCCGCTCGGAAATCGAGTTGTGCCCCGAATCCGGCACTACTCGCAGCGTCGCCACACCTTTGGGGAAATGCCCCAGCAGCCGCTGCGTGCTGTCCCGTGGAATCACCTCGTCATCGCTGGCTGCCAGCAGCAGGGTCGGTACTTGAATGTGCGCGGCATAGCGACCCGACTCGAAGCGATCCTTCAGCAGCCATTTCACCGGAAACCACGGGTATTGGCGCACGGCGATTTCTTCGAGGCTGTTGTACGGCGTCACCAGAATCAATGTCTGCGCCGGGCGCTGACTCGCCAGCCGCACCGCCACTCCGGAACCCAGGCTGCGCCCGACCACGGCAATCTGCGGATGGCTGGCGTAGACCCGGTCAAACAGCGCCAGTGCATCTTCGGCAATCGCTTCCTCCGAGGGTGAGCCACCGCTGCCGCCAAAGCCCCGGTAGTTCAGCAGATACACCGCGTAATCGGGAAACGCTGCGCTGAATGAAGGCAGGTTGTGCGACACGTCCTCGGCATTCCCGCCGAAGTAGATCAGCGCTTTCGGCCCCGCATGTTCGCGAACGGTTATCCAGACATCGGCATCCGGCATCGCCAGTTTCAGCCGTGAATCTGCCGTGGTCACGGCACTGCCAGGCTGGGGGAAATAGATCAGCGAACGCTGAAACACGAACAATGCTCCGCACAGCAAAACGTAGAGGGCAATGAGCAAAGCGACGACTGACATCAGGATTCTGGACATTCGGCTAACTTTAACGGGACGCGGGTGTTCGCTGTCGCAGTGTAGTTCAGCGCCGTGGAGGGACAGCCGTCGCACACAACGTGCAACAGATTCACGCAGCAGGGGAACCAGCATGAGCCACACTGAGGGTTGCTCCCGTCGCCGATTGCTCACGCTGGCTGCCGGGGTTTCGGCGGTCCTGACCTTTGACCGGGCGTTGGCCACTGCCATGACGCCGACTGCCACTTCGCCGAACCAGGCAGGAGACCAGACCATGCAGACCCGCGCCATCCCTTCCAGCGCCGAACGACTGCCCGTGGTGGGCCTGGGCACTTATCGTAGCTTCGACGTTGCGCCCGGCGAGACCGCCTATAAACAACTGCCGGCAGTGCTCGACGAGCTGTTCAGAAAGGGTGGCACGCTGATCGACAGCTCACCGATGTATGGCCGCGCCGAGCAGACCACTGGCGAACTGCTGGCGATCCATGAACCGCGTTCGCCGGCCTTTCTCGCCACCAAGGTCTGGACGCGCGGGCGCAAGGAAGGTATCGCGCAGATGGAGCAATCCTTCCGTCTGCTGCGCACCGAACGCATCGACCTGATGCAGATCCACAACCTGCTGGACTGGCAAAGTCATCTGCCGACTCTGCGCGAGTGGAAAACCGAGGGGCGTATCCGCTACATCGGCATCACCCATTACACGCCCTCGGCTTACGACGAAGTCGAAGCAGTGCTCAAGGCTGAACCACTCGATTTTCTGCAAATCAATTACGCCCTCGATGACCGTGGCGTGGAAAAACGCATTCTGCCGTTGTGCCGCGAGCGCGGGGTCGCGGTGATCTGCAACCGGCCGTTTGGCGGTGGCGGGTTGCTCGAGCGGCTCAAGGGCAGGCCGCTGCCGGCGTGGGTGTCGGACGTGCAGGTCAACAGTTGGCCGCAACTGGCGCTGAAGTTTTTGCTGTCGCACCCGGCGGTGACCTGCGTGATTCCCGGCACCGGCAATCCGCGCTACATGACCGACAACGCCGGCGCCGGGTTTGGGCCGATGCTCACCGATGCGCAGCGGCATCAGTTGATTGCGCTGCTGGGATAGCTGCCTGCGCGCGATACCGCAGCGCCTCGACCAACAACGCAAACGCCGGCGCCGCCTGCCGTCGACTCGGGTAATACAGGTGATAACCGGCAAACGTCGGACACCAGTCTGCCAGCACTTGTAGCAGACGCCCGTCGGCCAGATAGGGCGCGACGATGTTTTCCGGAATGTAGCTCAGGCCAAAACCGTCGAGTGCAGCGTCGAGCAGCGGATACACGCCATTGAGGGTGACTTGCCCGGAAACCCGCACCTTGAGGCTTTCGCCGTCCTTCTCGAACTCCCAGGTGTACAGCCCGCCGTTGGTGGGCAGGCGCAGGTTGTTACAGGCGTGGGCGGTCAGGTCTCGTGGTGTTTGTGGCTGTTCACGCTTGGCGAAGTAAGCAGGGGCGCCGACCACCGCCATGCGCATGTCCGGGCCGATGCGGGTGGCAATCATGCCTTGCGCGACATCTTCGCCCAGCCGCACGCCGGCGTCGAAGCCTTGCCCGGCGATGTCAACGAAACCGTAGTCGCAGATCACCTCGACGGCGATGTCCGGGTATTGGGGCAGGAATTCCTTGAGCACCGGACGCAACAGCCAATTCAGCGAATGGTCGGTGGCACTGATGCGGATCCGGCCTGCGGGCGTCTCGCGCAGGTTGCTCAGTGCCGCCAGTTCCTGCTCGATCTCTTCGAAGCGCGGGCCGATGGTCTGCAGCAGATGTTCGCCAGCCTCGGTGGGTGAGACGCTGCGGGTGGTGCGCGTCAGCAAGCGCAGGCCAAGGCGCGCTTCGAGTGCGCGAATGGTATGGCTGAGCGCCGATTGTGAAACGCCCAGTTTGGCTGCGGCTTTGGTGAAGCTGCGCTCGCGGGCCACGGCAAGGAAGGCGAGCAGGTCACTGGCGTTTTCTCGAAGCATTGATGAGTGTCCTGCATAAGTTTTTTCGAATTCTAGTCGATTATCTGAAGAGTACGGCTCGCTAAAGTGACGCAAGTTCCCTGTAGGAGCTGCCGCAGGCTGCGAACTTTTGATGTTGTTTTTGAAAATCAAAGATCAAAAGATCGCAGCCGGCAGCAGCTCCTACAGGGAGGTCTCTTTCAGATTTGGAGTCTTGTGATGAATGCACATATCTCAGGCGTTACCGTCACCCCCAACGGCTCGCAACCGTCGGCCAAAGGCCCGACGGACTGGTTCACCGGCACCGTGCGCGTTGACGCACCGTTCAAAGGCAGCGATGCGGCGCGCGTCAGCGGCGCCACGGTGACTTTCGAGCCGGGCGCACGCACCGCGTGGCATACCCATCCGTTGGGTCAGACGCTGATCGTCACCGCCGGTTCAGGTTTTGTGCAGGAGTGGGGGCAACCGGTTCGCGAGATCCGCCCCGGTGATACCGTGTGGATCGCGCCGCAGGTGAAGCACTGGCATGGCGCCGCGCCGACCACGGCGATGACGCACATTGCGATTGCCGAGGTGCTGGACGGTGAAGTGGTGGAGTGGATGGAGCAGGTGAGCGCGGCGCAGTACCCACACTGATATCTGTAGGAGCTGCCGCAGGCTGCGATCTTTTGACTTGGTTGTTGAAGATCAANCAGCTCCTACAGGGGTCAGATCATCTCTGGCAAGGAAGAGAGGATCTTGTCGAGGGTGATCGGGTACTCACGCACCCGCGCCCCGGTGGCGTTGTAGATCGCATTGGCCACCGCCGCACTCACGCCGCAAATCCCCAGTTCACCTACACCCTTGGCTTTCATCGGCGATGAAATCGGATCGGTTTCGTCGAGGAAAATCACTTCCTGATGCGGGATGTCAGCATGCACCGGCACCTCGTATCCTGCCAGGTCGTGATTGACGAAAAAGCCCAGCCGTTTGTCCACCGCCAGCTCTTCCATCAGTGCCGCGCCGACGCCCATGGTCATCGCCCCGATCACTTGGCTGCGCGCGGCTTTCGGGTTGAGAATCCGTCCCGCCGCGCACACCGCAAGCATGCGCCGCACGCGGACTTCGCCGGTCGCTGCATCCACCGCCACTTCAACGAAATGCGCACCGAAAGTCGATTGCTGATACTGCTTGGCGAGGTCGGCGAATTCGATGCTGTCCTCGGCCTCGATCACGCCATCTTTTGCGGCATCGCGCAGCGGCAGGGTCTTGCCGCCGGCGCGCACCTGACCGTCAGCAAACTCGATATCGCTGCCGCTCATGCCCAGCTTCGTCGCAACCGCTTCACGCAGTTTCATGCACGCGGCATACACCCCGGCCGTCGAGCAGTTACCGCCGAACTGGCCGCCGGAACCGGACGACACCGGGAAATTCGAATCGCCCAGATGCACCGTCACATCCGCCAGAGGCACGCCCATCATCTCGGCGGCGGTCTGGGCGATGATGGTGTAGCTGCCGGTACCGATGTCGGTCATGTCGGTTTCCACCGTGACCTTGCCGTTGTGCTCCAGCCGCACCCGGGCGCCGGATTTCAGCAGCAGGTTGTTGCGAAACGCCGCAGCGACGCCCATGCCGATCAGCCAGCGGCCTTCGCGACGGCTACCGGGTGTGGCGTTGCGCTGGTTCCAGCCGAATTTCTCGGCGCCGGTCTGCAGGCATTCGATCAGACGCCGCTGGGAAAACGGACGCTCGGTTTTTACCGGATCGACCTGCGTGTCATTGAGGATGCGGAACTGCACCGGATCGAGCTTGAGCTGCTCGGCCATTTCGTCCATGGCGATTTCCAGCGCCATCAGCCCCGGCGCCTCACCCGGTGCGCGCATGGAATTGCCTTCGGGCAGATCCAGCGGCGCCCGGCGCATGGTCACCCGGCGGTTTTCCCCGGCATAAAGCAACTGGCTCGGCTGCGCGGCGACTTCGACCTTGCCGTCCTTGAGATTGCCCGACCAGCCTTCGTGGGCGATGGCGCTGAGCTTGCCGTCCGCCGTCGCGCCCATCCGAATACGCTGAATCGTGGCCGGGCGGTGGGTGGTGTTGTTGGCCATTTGCGGGCGGGCGAGGGCCACTTTCACCGGGCGGTTGGCCAGGCGCGCACCGAGGGCGGCGAGGATCGCGTCGGCACGAATGAACAGTTTGCCGCCGAATCCGCCACCAATGTACGGCGAGATCAGGCGCACGTTTTCCTTGGGCAGGCCGAGGGTGGTGGCGACGTCGCCGACGCTCCAGGCGATCATCTGGTTGGAGGTCCACAAGGTCAGATGATCACCTTTCCACGCGGCCAGCGTCGCGTGCGGCTCCATCATCGCGTGGGACTGATCGGGAGTGGTGTAGGTCTGGTCGAACTGCACCGGCGCAGCGGCGAAGGCTTTGTCGAAATCGCCGTGGGTGACGTCGGGCAACTCGTCGTCTTCGACACCCTGGTCGCGCACGTTGGCCAGTTCAAACTCGCCTTTGGCCGTGACGTAATCGACCTTGACCAGTTGCGCTGCGGCGCGGGCCTGTTCGAAGGTCTCGGCGACGACCAGCGCCACGGCCTGGTGATAGTGCTGCACCTCGGGCCCGGCGAGCAGCGGCGCCGAATTGTATTGGCCTTTGCCGAGCTTGCCGGCATTGGCAGCGGTGACGATGGCCAGCACGCCCGGTGCGGCTTCGGCCGCGTCGAGATCAATGTGGCTGATGCGGCCCTTGGCGATGGCCGAACCGACCATGAAACCGTAAGCCTGATTCGCCACGGCCTGATGCTGCTCATAAGCGTACGGCGCCTGGCCGCTGGTTTTCAGCGGGCCTTCGATGCGGTCGGTGGGCTTGCCGACGACTTTCAGTTGGTCGATCGGGTTGGTGGTGGCGGGCGTGTCGAATTTCATGCCTGATCCCTCGCTTGCGCCAACACCGAACCAAGCGTGCGCTCGACCAGCGTCAGTTTGAATTGGTTGTCGTGGGTCGGCGTGGCGCCGTCAAGCAGGCGTTCGCTGACGGCTTTCGCGCCTTGGGGCAGCAACGCGTCAGCGGCGTCGACCCGCCACGGTTTCGGCGCGATACCGCCGACCGCCACACGGCCGCTGCCGTCCTTGTGCAGGATCAGACCGACCGATACCAGCGCAAAGGCGTAGGACGAGCGATCGCGCACCTTGTGATAAATGTGCGTGCCGCCAACCGGGGCCGGCAGGGTTACCGACGTGATGAACTCGCCGGGCGTGAGGCGGGTTTCGATGTTCGGCGTGTTGCCCGGCAGTTGATGGAAATCGGCGATGGCGATGCTGCGGGTGCTGCCGTCGGGTTTGACCGTTTCAACCTGTGCATCGAGGGCGCGCATGGCAATTGCCATGTCGCTGGGGTGGGTGGCGATGCAGGCGTCACTGACGCCGATCAGCCCCAGTTGCCGACTGACCCCGCCAATCGCCGCGCAGCCGCTGCCGGGCTGGCGTTTGTTGCAGGCCTGATTGACGTCATAGAAATACGGGCAGCGAGTGCGTTGCAGCAGGTTGCCGGCGGTGCTCGCCATGTTGCGCAACTGACCGGAAGCGCCGGCGAGCAAGGCGCGGGAGAGCAGCGCGTAATCCTTGCGCACGCGGCTGTCGGCGGCCAGATCGGTGTTGCGCACCAGAGCGCCGATGCGCAATCCGCCTTCAGGTGTGGCTTCGATCTGATCGAGGCCCAGGTGGTTGACGTCAATCAGGTGCAGCGGGGTTTCGATGTCGAGTTTCATCAGGTCCAGCAGGTTGGTGCCACCGGCGATGAACTTCGCGCCTTCAATCTGCGCCGCCAGCGTTGCGGCTGCGGCGGGGGAGTCGGCGCGGCTGTAATTGAACGCTCTCATGCTGGCACCTGCGCGACTTCAGTGATGGCTTCGATGATGTTCGAGTAGGCGCCGCAGCGGCAGATGTTGCCGCTCATGCGTTCCTGGAATTCGCTGGCAATCAGTTGTGGCGCCTCGGTCAGGCTGGGGCTGACGTGGCTGGGGATGCCCTCGCGAATTTCCTTGAGCACCGCCACCGCCGAACAGATCTGCCCCGGCGTGCAATAGCCGCACTGGTAGCCGTCGTGCTTGATGAACGCGGCCTGCATCGGGTGCAGATGGTCAGGCATGCCCAGGCCTTCGATGGTGGTGATCTCGCTGCCTTCGTGCATCACCGCCAGGGTCAGGCAGGCATTGATTCGACGGCCGTCGGCGATGACGGTGCAGGCGCCGCACTGGCCGTGGTCGCAGCCTTTCTTGCTGCCGGTCAGGTGCAGGTGTTCGCGCAGGGCGTCGAGCAGGGTGGTGCGGTTGTCGACCTCAAGGGCTTGGGGTGTACCGTTGACGTTGATCGTCAGTTTGGCCATGGCGGGTTGCTCCAGACTGGCCGCGTAGGCCTTGAGGCTGATGAAAGGGGGCATTGCAAACGCGGTGGCGGTCACCGCGCCGAGGATCAGGAATCTTCGTCGGGAAATCGTCATGCTTCGATTCCTCTCTGGCTTAATCAGGACGGCAGGGATTGAAGGGCCCACTCGGGCACGCCGGCATGTTTGCCGGTCTCGTTCTTGGAATGACCTGTACGGAGGGGAAAAGGTTTTTGCGGATTTGCGCTATAGAGTTATGCGCAGAATTCATTAATGACCTGGGCGACGCCTTGACCTTGTGGGAGCTGGCTTGCCAGCGATGGAGTCGTGTCAGGCAGCCTGTTGCTCAAATGACACACCGCCATCGCGGGCAAGCCCGCTCCCACAGGTATTGTGTTCAATGCCCGCCGACCACCATGTGCGTAAACGGCGAGACGTACGCCTGCAACGTCACCAGCCCGCCCACCAGCACCGCCAGCACAATCGAGTGGAAGAACACGTAGCGCAGAATCTCGCCCTCATGCCCATACCAGCGGGTCGCGGTGGAGGCGACCACGATCGACTGCGCATCGACCATCTTGCCCATCACCCCGCCGGAACTGTTGGCCGCCGCCATCAGCACCGGGCTGATGCCCAGCTGTTCCGAGGTCACTCGTTGCAGTCCGCCGAACAGCACGTTCGAGGCTGTGTCCGAACCAGTCAACGCGACGCCGAGCCAGCCGAGCAAGGTGCCGAACATCGGATAAAACACTCCGGTGGCGGCAAACGCCAGACCCATGGTGGCGTCCAGTCCGGAATAACGCGTGAGGAACCCCAGCGCCAGCATCGCGGCAATGGTGATCAGCGAAAACCGTACTACCCACAACGTGCGCAGGTATTGCTTGATCAGTTGCGGGATCGAATAGCCCATCAGCAGGCCGCCGACAATCGCTGCCAGCAGAATGCCGCTGCCGGTGGCAGTGAACCAGGTGAACTTGTAGATCGCTTCCTCGGCTTTCGGCGCCGGCACCACCGGCGGGACTTTCTGCACTTGCAGGTGCAGGGTGGTGAAGGTCAGCGCCGGGGAGAAAATAGGGTTGGCCTCGTTCATCGGTTTGCCTTGTGGATCAAGTTTCACTGCGTGCGTGACCGGGTCCAGTGCCGGGCGCACATCGAAGATGTTCTTGAAGCCCTGGGTGCCCCAGGCAAACACGAACACCGTGAGGATGATCCACGGCATCCACGCACGCATCACCGCCGGGCGTGCCTGATCACTGAAGGCGGCGCTGGCGGTGACTTTTTCTTCCTCGACCCGGGAGTTGTCGATGCGACCCGAGAGGGCGGCCGAGGTGTACACCGTCGCCGGTTTCCAGACTCGCAGAAACAGGGTCAGGCAGGCCATGGAAATCAGTGCGGCGATCACGTCCACCAGCATCGGCCCGTGGAAGTTCGACACGAGGAATTGCGGCACGGCGAAGCTGACTCCAGCCACCAGAATCGCCGGCCAGATCTCCAGCATCTTGCGCCACCCGGCAAACGCCCAGATCAGCCAGAACGGCACCAGCACCGAGAAAAACGGCAGCTGCCGACCGACCATCATCGACAGCTCCATCTCATCCAGCCCGGTGACCTTGGCCAAGGTGATGATCGGCGTGCCGAGTGCGCCGAACGCCACTGGTGCGGTGTTGGCAATCAACGCCAGACCCGACGCCGCCAGCGGCGAAAAACCGAGGCCGATCAGAATCGCCCCGGTCACCGCCACCGGCGTACCGAACCCGGCGGCGCCTTCGAAAAATGCACCGAAGCAAAACGCGATCAGCAGCAGCTGCAAACGCCGGTCATCGGTGATGCGTGCGAGGGAATCCTGCAGCACTTTGAACGAGCCGTTCTCGGTGGTCAGGCGGTGCAGAAAAATGATGTTGAGCACGATCCAGCCGATCGGCAGCAAACCATTGGCCGCGCCGAACAACGCCGCCGAACCGGCCATGCTCGCCGGCATGCCGAAGGCGAAGATCGAAATGAGCAGGGCCGAAGCCAAAGCCATTAGTGCGGCCAGGTGCGCCTTGACGTGAAAAAACGCCAGCGCCGCGAGCATCACCACCACCGGCACCGCGGCCATGAGCGTGGAGATCAGCGGGTTGCCGAACGGGTCGTAGATTTGCTGCCAGACCATGATCCACCTCTGCTTGTTGTTATCGAGGCGCAGATCCATTGCGTGGGAGTCGGTAAGCAGCAGTATAGGTGGCATTTCGCCGCCGCCTGGATGCAGCAAATGGGCCGATCAACGGTCGTGCCCGGGCAGTGAATCAAAGTCCTTTTGTCCGGTCGTATCAGCGGCTGCGCGCACTGCGTCCTGTGAAGGCGTGGGCAGTGACAGCCGTTCCGTCGTCAAGACCTTGGTTTTAGGGAAGTGTTGAATGAAGCGCGCTACAACGATGCTACTGACCGTGACCGCCGCCGTATTGCTGGCTGGCTGTGTGGCGGACTTTGATGATGATCACCGCCACGGGCGGCATTACGACCGCGATCATGGCCGTTACTACGATCATGACCGACGCTGGGATGACCGCGACGATGGTCGTCGCGACGGGCGTCGTTACTATCGTGATCGCGACGATGACTGAGTAGACATCAAAAGGGCGTTCCCGCAACGGGAACGCCCTCGCCAATTAAAAATGAGCGCTCGCCCGGACGCTGGAATGCGCAGGCGCGGTGGCCTCGAGATCCAGCAAATGGGTGGCGAGTATGTCGCTCAGAAAGCGGAACTGATCGTTGATGCCGACCACTTCATTGCTGAAGTGATTGCTCGCAGCGGGCATCAGCACATCGTCGAAATCTTCGTTGAACAGCAACGCTTGTGTCTTGCGCGAGACGACCTGCTGGTCGTAATAGTTGCTGCCGAACTCCGGGAAGCTCACGGAGAGGGTGATGGTACGAATCATGATGGGTACTCCTCGTTGCGTCTCGGATGGGTGAATCCTGCCTTTGCCGGGCGGCGGGCGGAAGGCAATCGTGGCGATGGTGAATATCGACGGCGTTGATGGTTGAGAGGTGGGGGTGGGGTTACTGGCCTCATCGCTGGCTTGCCAGCGATGGCGTCGGTACAGCCAACATCCTCGGAAACTGACACACCTATACTTAATGCTGTCTCCCTCCATTCAAGGACCTCACCACCGTGAACCTGCGTGCGCTGAGCCTCGCCGCACTGTGTCTGCTGGCTGGCTGCGCCACCTCGGCCCGCGCTCCGGTGGCGCCGTCGGCCGTGGTGGTGTCACCCGCCACCTGGCAGCAGATCGATCGCGACATCGTCAGCGCCTCGCAGCAATCCACCGAGCAAGTCAAAGTATTTGCCCGGGGTTCGATGGAACATTGGCGCACTCGCGTCTATCAGCAAACTGAAGAAAATTTCATTCCGTGGTTAAGCAGCTACTGGACCCAGGAATGGCTGTCGATGAAGGTCAGCTGGTACACGATCAGTGCCGGTGGCGAACAGGACGCTTCGGCCAAGCGCCTGGCGAGCTATCTGCTTGAGCAATATCAGGAAAGAGTGCTGGCGCCGGTGGCGGTGGAGATCGATCCGGACGCGATCCTCGGGCAGGCCACGGCGTTCTATGCACAACTGATGGCCCGGCAGATGCCGCTCATCGCCCAGCGTTATGGCGTGCCGGTTGCACAGCTCAACGGGCGGCTGCTGAAGGTTCCGGCCATCGCCCTCGGCCCGCCGCTGGCGCGGGATGCTTCGCTGTATCAGGTCATCAGCACCGAGCCGCTGAACACCTTGCCGGCGTATGCCGCACTGATCGACAAGATCCACACCGAGGGCGGCAGCAAGGGGATTGCCTCGACCGATGCCGGCATGGCTCCTGTGGCCAAACGCGCCAGTCAACGGATGGAAGCGGAAATGGCCCCGCGCGGAGCGGCCAGTGCGGTGGCGGCTGCGGCGGGCAAGTTGGTCGGCGGGGTGATCTCGATTGGGGTGGCGGGCATCCGCGCGATCATCCAGGCCAACGACCGACCCGACAGTGAAGCGCTGATTCGCAGCAGCCTGGGCAGCACCTTCGACAAGGCCTGGGCGAAATTGCTGCAGAACCCGACCACCGGGGTCATGGCTGGAACGCTGCATATCGCCGGGCAGGTCGAGGGCAGCCTTGGCGGGGGCGAACAACCGTCGGTCGGGCAGGGGCTGAATCGTGTCGAATGGCAGCCTCCCGAATCGACCAATCAGCAGATCGAACCCAACGTGCAAGGAGAGTGATCATGGCTTACATCGATATTTTTGTAGCACCCGTGCCGAATGCCAACCGCGAGCAGTACAAAAAACACTGTGCGATCGCCGCGAAACTGTTCAAGGAATACGGAGCGAAGGAGGTGGTTCAGTGCTGGGGCGATGACGTGCCGGAAGGCAAAGTCACGTCATTCCCGATGGCGGTAAAACTCAAGGACGGCGAGACCGTTTCCGCCGGCTGGCTGATCTGGCCCGACAAGGCCACCCGCGATGCCGGCATGGCAAAGATGATGGAAGACCCGCGCATGCAACCGGACGTCAACCCGATGGGGTTTGATGGGCAACGGATGATCTTTGGTGGCTTCAAGAACCTTCTTGAATCCTGAGGACCAGCGCAAATCCATTGTGGGAGCGGGCTTGCCCGCGAAGAGGCCGGCACAGCCCATATCTTCATGGCTGACCCACCGCTTTCGCGAGCAGGCTCGCTCCCACATGGGGTGGTCACTCTGGAGAGGGGGTAATCCGGCAGCTTTTGCGGTGGCGGATTTCTTCCTCCGTCGGTCGTTCGCGGACGAATTCGAAACGCGGTTCACCTTCGCTGTAATGCACCAGCCAGCCCCATTCCAGCTCGGTTTCATCCTGCCCTGGGCTGGGTGGTCGGGCCCACCAGGGCTCTTTGCTGAGGATCTCGCGCATGGCGACCTCCGGTTCGATGGCCATCCTTGAACTATAGCCGGCTGTCTCGAGTCGTCAGAGAAGGCCGTGTAGAATCGGCCGATCGACCAGCGAAGGAGTTGGCCTATGACCGATGATGCGCGCAGGGATGAACCGTTCAAGCGATTGTTTTTCGCCCTCGACTGCCCACCACCACAACGCAAGGCCATCGCTCAGTGGCGCGCCGATCTGCGCTTGAGAGCCGGCAAACCGGTGCCGGCGGATAACTTTCATCTGACGCTCTTGTTCCTCGGCGCGGTGCCGCTGGCGCAGATCCATGAAGTCTGCGAGGCCGCCGGCAAAGTACGCACGCCGGGTGAGCAATTGAAGCTTGCGCTGGATCGTCTGCAGGTCTGGCATCGCGCGGGGATTTTGTCTCTGGCACCGGAGCAGGCGCCGCCGGCGTTGTTGCGTCTGGTGTATGCGTTGGAACAGGCGATGCTGCCGTTCGGTTTCGAAGAATCACCGCGCGAGTTCCGCCCGCACCTGACCCTGGCCCGAGACTACCGTGCAACGGAGCCGGAAGCCGCCACGCCGCCGGAGTTCCTCCTGCGTGCCGAGCGCTTTGCCTTGTTCGAATCGCACAAGGGCCGCTACCGGATCCTGCAGGATTGGCCACTGAATTGAACCCACAAAAAAAGGCGCCCGAGGGCGCCTGAAGTTCACCTGAGCCGAGGGAGCCAGGTGAGGCCGTTCATTGCAGGATGCAGCGGTGGTAAGGCGCTGCGTGAACGGGAAATCAATGATTCTGCGAGTCAACACCCTCCCTGTGGGAGCTGGCTTGCCAGCGATTGGGGCGGCACATCCAACATCGTCGTCGCTGGACTCATCGCCATCGCTGGCAAGCCAGCTCCCACAGGTTTTCCAGTCTTGTCACAATCTTCAATCAGCCGGATTACTTACCGAGCTTCACCCGCGTCCAGCCGCGGGTCATGATCCGCTGGGTGGCAATCGGCTGATCCGGCACCGCGTACAACGTCGCCATCACCGCCTGCGACGGGTACGAACCCGGGTCGTTGCGGATCGCTTCGTCCACCAGCGGCGTCGCCGCCGAGTTGGCGTTGCTGTAACCGTTGCTGTTGGTGATCTCGGCAATGATGTCCGGGCGCATCAGGAAGTTCATGAACAGGTAGGCGTTATCGACGTTGGCGGCATCGCGCGGGATGGCGACCATGTCGTAGAAACTGCCGGCGCCTTCCTTGGGAATGCTGTAGTCGATCTGCACCTTGTTGCCGGCTTCCACCGCGCGGGCCTTGGCCTGCAGCACGTCTCCGGAGTAACCGACCGCCACGCAGATGTTGCCGTTGGCCAGGTCCGAGATGTACTTCGAGGAATGGAAGTACGCCACGTACGGGCGGATCTTCATGAACAGCGCTTCGGCTTCGAGAATGTGCGCCTTGTCCTTGTCGTTCACCGGGTAGCCCAGGTAGTGCAGGGCCGCCGGGATCATTTCGGTCGGCGAGTCGAGAAAGCTGATACCGCAGGCTTTCAGCTTCTCGGCGTTTTCCGGCTTGAACAGCAGGTCCCAGGAGTTGGTCGGGGCGTTGGCGCCGAGCACTTCCTTGACCTTGTCGGGGTTATAGCCGATGCCGATCGAGCCCCACATGTACGGGAACGCGTGAGCGTTGTCCGGATCACTGGCGGAAGCGTTTTTCAACAGCACCGGGTTGAGATTCTTCCAGTTCGACAGCTTGGATTTGTCGAGCGGCTGATAGACCCCGGCCTTGATTTGCTTGGCCAGGAAACTGTTGGACGGCACGACAATGTCGTAACCGGATTTGCCCGCCAGCAAACGCGCCTCAAGGGTTTCGTTGCTGTCGAACACGTCGTAGGTCACCTGGATGCCGGTCTCGTCTTCGAACTTCTTGACGGTGTCCGGTGCGATGTAATCGGACCAGTTGTAAACACGCAGCACCTTGTCGTTGGCCTGGACGCCCGTGGCGATTGCGCCCATTAAGGACAGTGTCAGCAGAGTCCTGCCAAACATTTTCATCGGTGAAACTCCATTCTTCTTATTCAAAAACACACATCTGAAACTTGATCGACAAGCGCCTTTCTGTAGGAGCTGTCGAGTGAAACGAGGCTGCGATCTTTTGATCTTAAAAAACAAAGTCAAAAGATCGCAGCGTGCCGCAGCTCCTACAGGTCAAGCCGTGGTGGCGGCGCGTTGCGGCTGCTGCCACGCCTCATTCGCCGTCTGATCCATCGCTTCCTGAATCGCTTTCTTGCGGCTGGCTTCTGCCTTGCGACCGAAGTACCAGACGAGGAAGGTCACCAGCGACACCGCCAGCAGAATCAGGCTGGCCACGGCGTTGATCTCAGGCTTCACGCCCAGACGCACCGCCGAGAACACTTCCATCGGCAGCGTGGTCGAACCCGGCCCGGAGACGAAGCTCGCCAGCACCAGATCGTCCAGCGACAGGGCGAACGACATCATCCCGCCCGCTGCCAGCGACGGCGCGATCATGGGGATGGTGATCAGGAAAAACACCTTGAACGGCTTGGCCCCCAGATCCATCGCGGCTTCTTCGATCGACAGATCCAGCTCCCGCAGGCGGGCGGAGACTACCACCGCCACGTAGGCTGCACAAAACGTGGTGTGGGCGATCCAGATGGTGACGATGCCACGCTCCTGTGGCCAGCCGATCAACTGCGCCATCGCTACGAACAGCAGCAACAGCGACAGACCGGTGATCACTTCCGGCATGACCAGCGGCGCCGTCACCAGACCGCCGAACAGCGTACGACCCTTGAAGCGCGTGACCCGCGTCAGGACGAAGGCGGCGAGGGTGCCCAACGCCACGGCGGCAATCGCGGTGTAGCAGGCGATTTCCAGCGAGCGCACCACCGAGCCCATCAGTTGGGTGTTATCGAGCAGGCCGACGTACCACTTCACCGACCAGCCGCCCCACACCGTCACCAGTTTCGAGGCGTTGAACGAGTAGATCACCAGAATCAGCATCGGCAGATAAATGAACATCAGGCCGAAGATCAACATGAACTTGGAAAAACCGAAGCGTTTCATCCCCGTGCCTCCATCTCTTTGGCCTGGCTGCGGTTGAACAGCAGAATCGGCACAATCAGGATCAACAGCATCACCACCGCCAGCGCGGACGCCACCGGCCAGTCGCGGTTATTGAAGAACTCTTGCCACAACACGCGACCGATCATCAGCGTCTCCGGGCCACCCAGCAGTTCCGGAATCACGAACTCGCCGACCACCGGAATGAACACCAGCATGCAGCCGGCGATGATGCCGTTCTTGGCCAGCGGCACGGTGATTTTCCAGAAGTTGTTGAAGTTGCTCGAACCCAGGTCCGACGCGGCTTCCAGCAGGCTGCCATCGTGCTTGACCAGGTTGGCGTACAGCGGCAACACCATGAACGGAAGGTAGGCATAGACCACGCCGATATACACCGCGGTGTTGGTGTTGAGGATCTCGATCGGGTGATCGGTCAGCCCCGTCCACATCAGAAACGCGTTGAGCAGACCGTTGTTGCTGAGGATGCCCATCCACGCGTAAACGCGGATCAGGATCGCGGTCCAGGTCGGCATCATGATCAATAGCAGCAGGACGTTTTGCGCTTCCTTGCTCGCCTTGGTGATCGCGTAGGCCATCGGAAAACCGATCACCAGGCACATCATCGTGCTCAGCGCCGCGACCTTCAGCGAACCGAGGTAAGCCGACAGGTACAGCTCGTCTTCGCCGAGCATGGTGTAGTTGCCGATGTTGAGCATCAGCTGGAATTTCTGTTCGGCGTAGGTGTAGATCTCCGAGTACGGCGGGATCGACAACGCGGCTTCCGAGAAGCTGATCTTCATCACCAGGAAGAACGGCAACATGAAGAACAGGAACAGCCAGATGAACGGGATGCCGATGACGAATTTTCGCCCGCTGGGCACCAGGCGCAGGCATTGCTGATTGAAGGTTCTCATGAGCGCAGTACCACGCCGCTGTCGTCTTCCCACCAGACGTAGACCTTGTCGTCCCAGGTCGGCCGCGCGCCACGGCGTTCGGCGTTGGCCATGAACGACTGGACGATCTTGCCGCCGGGCAGCTCGACGTAGAACACCGAGTGGCCGCCGAGGTAGGCGATGTCATGCACCTTGCCTTCGGACCAGTTGTAGCGGGTCTCTGGCTTGAGGGTGCTGACGAGCATTTTTTCCGGACGGATCGCGTAGGTGATCGACTTGTCCTGCACCGAGGTGCTGACGCCGTGACCGACGTAGATCTTCTGCTGCAAGTCCGGGCTGTGGATGATCGCGTGACCTTCAAGGTCTTCCACCACGGTGCCGTCGAAGGCGTTCACGTTGCCGATGAATTCGCAGACCATGCGGCTGACCGGCGCTTCATAGATATCGACCGGGCTGCCGATCTGGGCAATCCAGCCCAGGTGCATGATCGCGATGCGCTCGGCCATGGTCATGGCCTCTTCCTGGTCGTGGGTCACCATCACGCAGGTCACGCCGACGCGCTCGATGATCTCCACCAGTTCCAGCTGCATTTGCGAACGCAGTTTTTTATCCAACGCGCCCATCGGCTCGTCGAGCAGCAACAGCTTCGGACGTTTCGCCAGTGAGCGGGCGAGGGCGACGCGCTGGCGTTGACCGCCGGACAACTGATGGGGTTTGCGTTTGGCGTATTGGGTCATGTGCACCAGGCGCAGCATCTCTTCGACGCGGGCGTCGATTTCGCTGGCGGGCAAACGGTCCTGCTTGAGGCCGAAGGCAATGTTCTGTGCCACGGTCATGTGCGGGAACAGCGCGTAGGACTGGAACATCATGTTGATCGGCCGCTCGTAGGGCGGCATGTCGGTGATGTCCACACCGTCGAGCAGAATCCGCCCTTCAGTCGGCCGCTCGAAACCGGCGAGCATGCGCAGCAGGGTCGATTTGCCCGAACCGGAGCCACCGAGCAGGGCGAAGATTTCGCCCTGATGGATCTCCAGGGACACATCGTCCACGGCCGTGGTTTCGTCGAACTTCTTGGTGACACGATCGACTTTCACCAGAACCTTTTTCGGTTGCTGGTGGCCTTCAAGTGCCTTCCGGTAAGTGCTGGAGGCGTTTGCCATGTGAAACTCCCAACAGGTTTCGTTCGCTCGGCCAACGTGGCCGGGCTTAAGTGGATTGCAAGCCAGGGAAAACTGTCCTCGCCACACATGGCCTCTGTAGGAGCTGCCGAAGGCTGCGATCTTTTGATCCTGATTCTGAAAAACAAAATCAAAAGATCGCAGCCTTCGGCAGCTCCTACAGGAGGTCGCATTGGCTGCGGGTTACCCTGACCTGGTCGGCGCCGCCGTCCTGGCTGCCTGGGTCGTACTTGTTGTTATTACGGTTTGTTGTTTTCACGGATGACGGATGCGCACGCGCGCAACCGCCGACCCCGTGGGGGCAGTAAACAGTTTTGAAATCCTGGGTGGTGTCAGCGCTGGTTGCGTCGCGCCGCCCGTTGCCGGCAAGCCTCACCGAACGCCTGGAAAATCTTCAGGTAGTTCGGGTTGTCCAGCACTTGCCATTCCGGGTGCCATTGCACGCCAAGGGCAAAAGTCGGGCTGTGCTCGACCGAGATCGCCTCGATCAGCCCATCCGGCGCCACCGCTTCGGCACGCAGGCCGGGCGCGAGGCGGTCGATGCCCTGACTGTGGATCGAGTTGACCTGGAATTCGCCCGGCAACGCCAGCGCTTCGAACACGCCGCCCGCCAACACGCTCACGGCATGCGCCGGTGCGTATTGCACGGCCACGTCCGGGCTGTCGGCTTCGCGGTGATCAAGCATGCCCGGCAGCTCGTGCACTTTCTGGTGCAGGCTGCCGCCGAACGCCACGTTCATTTCCTGGAAGCCACGGCAGATGCCGAGTACCGGAACGCCCGCCGCAATGGCTGCACGCAATAAAGGAAGGGTGGTGGCGTCCCGCGCCGGATCGTGATCCGTGCCGGGGGCGCTGGCCGGGCCTTGATAGTGGAAGGGCTCCACGTTCGAGGGTGAGCCGGTCAGCAACAGACCGTCGAGCTGACCGAGCAGGTCTTCGATTTCAGTCAGTTTGCCAAGGGAAGGAATGACCACTGGAAGACCCTGAGCGCCAACGCTGACAGCACGTACGTACTTGTCGCCGCTGATGTGATAGGGGTGCAGGCCAATCTGTTTGACGCACGCAGTAACGCCGATCAATGGCTTGAATGCCATTTTTATTCACCTCGAAGTTTGACACTTGAACGAGCTTTTCCGGAGCTTAGCCTCGTTGATTTTAATTAACAACTGCCATGTAAAAAATTCTAAACGCCGTTCATCCAATCTTCATGATTCCAAGCCTTGCGGCGCCTGCATTGGCACGCGAGTGTTAAAAAAAGCCCTAAAAATAAACGCTGAACGGCTGGGTGTTCGCTATTGACTTCACTTTGCCTTTCGGATTGACTGGCTCGGCGAAACAGCAGTGAACATAATAATTAACAGCTAAATAGGTGCATCATGTCGGTCCCTCTGCGTGCCGTTCAACTCAACGAAGCAAACGCATTCCTTAAGAAACATCCTGAGGTTTTGTACGTCGACCTTCTGATTGCAGACATGAACGGTGTGGTGCGCGGCAAGCGCATCGAGCGCACCAGTCTTCACAAGGTTTACGAGAAAGGCATCAACCTGCCGGCCTCGCTCTTCGCCCTCGACATCAATGGCTCCACGGTGGAAAGCACCGGTCTGGGCCTGGACATCGGTGACGCCGACCGCATCTGCTACCCGATCCCCGGCACCCTGAGCATCGAGCCGTGGCAGAAGCGCCCAACCGCACAACTGTTGATGACCATGCACGAACTGGAAGGCGAGCCGTTCTTCGCCGACCCGCGTGAAGTGCTGGCCAACGTGGTGCGCAAGTTCGACGAACTGGGTCTGACCATTTGCGCCGCCTTCGAACTGGAGTTCTACCTGATCGACCAGGACAACGTGAACGGCCGTCCGCAGTCGCCACGTTCGCCGGTGTCCGGCAAGCGTCCGGTATCGACTCAGGTCTACCTGATCGACGATCTCGACGAGTACGTCGACTGCCTGCAAGACATCCTCGAAGGCGCGAAAGAGCAGGGCATCCCGGCTGACGCCATCGTCAAGGAAAGCGCCCCGGCGCAGTTCGAAGTCAACCTGCATCACGTCTCCGACCCGATCAAGGCCTGCGACTACGCGGTGCTGCTCAAGCGTCTGGTGAAGAACATCGCCTACGACCACGAGATGGACACCACCTTCATGGCCAAGCCGTATCCGGGCCAAGCGGGCAATGGTCTGCACGTACACATTTCGATCCTGGACAAAGAAGGCAACAACATCTTCGCCAGCGAGGATCCCGAGCAGAACGCCGCGCTGCGACACGCGATCGGCGGTGTGCTGGAGACCCTGCCTGCGCAAATGGCGTTCCTCTGCCCGAACGTCAACTCGTACCGCCGCTTCGGCGCGCAGTTCTACGTGCCGAACTCGCCGAGCTGGGGCATCGACAACCGCACCGTAGCAGTACGTGTGCCGACCGGTTCGGCCGACGCCGTGCGTATCGAGCACCGCGTGGCCGGTGCCGACGCCAACCCGTACCTGCTGATGGCTTCGGTACTGGCAGGCATTCACCACGGCCTGACCCATCAGATCGAGCCAGGCGCGCCGGTTGAAGGCAACAGCTACGAGCAGAACGAACAGAGCCTGCCGAACAACCTGCGCGATGCATTGCGCGAGCTGGACGACAGCGAAGTCATGGCCCGCTACATCGACCCGATGTACATCGACGTATTCGTCGCGTGCAAGGAAAGCGAGCTGGCCGAGTTCGAAAACTCGATCTCCGACCTTGAGTACAACTGGTATCTGCATACGGTGTGACGTAATGGGTGGTAACTGACTCACCACCCTTCCCTGTAGGAGCTGCCGAAGGCTGCGATCTTTTGACTTTGTTTTTGCA
>NZ_JBQEPG010000038.1:0-36973 GCF_052045635.1 Pseudomonas sp. 22189 | reverse complement strand
CGATGGTAGTGTGGGGTTTCCCCATGTGAGAGTAGGTCATCGTCAAGATTAAATTCCGAAACCCCAATTGCGAAAGCAGTTGGGGTTTTGTTTTGTCCGCAGGAAAGTTCCTACGGAACGCGGTATGCCCTTCCGGCTGTCACAGCCTGCCGACAGTGCTAAGGTTCTGCCCTGGCTTTGTACTTTTCCAAGGAAGCTTTTATGCCGGACGCCCAGTCCCTCAATGCTGCATTCATGGTGGTCCAGAGCAATAGCCTGGACGAACTGCGCAGCCTGGTGGTTAGCGTCATGCGGCGCTATCCATTGGCACCCTTGGAGAACGAAATCGCTCTGGTGCAGAGCAACGGTATCGCCCAATGGCTCAAACTGGCTTTGGCGGAAGACCCTGAGGACGACGACCTCGGGGGATGCGGAATAGCTGCGGCCATAGATGTGCAATTGCCTGGCAGTTTCATGTGGCAGCTTTACCGTATGGTGTTGGGCCGAGACGAAATTCCCGTCAACTCCCTGCTCGACAAAGCCCCATTGACCTGGCGACTGATGCGCTTGCTGCCGCAGGTTATTGATCGCCCCCATTTTGAGCCACTACAAAGGTTCCTCACGCACGACACGGATTTACGCAAGCGCTACCAACTGTCAGAGCGTCTGGCAGATCTCTTTGACCAGTACCAAGTGTATCGGGCTGATTGGCTCGAGGACTGGGCCGAAGGCCGGCACCAGATGCGCAATGTTCGAGGTGAAGTGAAGCCACTGCCCCCGGTCAGTTGCTGGCAGGCTGAATTGTGGCGTGCTCTGCTGGAAGATGTCGGTGAGCAGGGCATGGCGCAGAGCCGGGCAGGTGTTCATCAGCGCTTTGTCGAGCGCATAAATGCCCTTGAAAACGCACCTGCGGGGCTACCCTCGCGGGTGATCGTGTTTGGCATATCTTCGTTGCCGGCCCAGGTGCTCGAAGCATTGGCCGGACTTGCGCGTTTCAGTCAGGTGCTGCTGTGTGTGCACAACCCTTGCCGACACCACTGGGCCGATATCGTTGCCGACAAGGATCTGCTGCGCCATCAATACAAGCGACAAAGCCGCAAGACCGGCATGCCGGTCGTGCTCGATCCGGAAGCGCTGCACCAACACGCGCATCCGTTGCTCGCAGCCTGGGGCAAGCAGGGGCGCGACTACATCAACTTGCTGGACAGCTACGATGACCCCAATAGCTATCGCGCGGCATTCCGTGACGGGCGCATCGACCTGTTCAGCGAGACGCAGCCACAGAACCTGCTCAATCAACTTCAGGACGACATCCTCGAATTGCGGCCGCTCAATGAAACGCGTGAGCACTGGCCTGCCGTCGATCTGACGCAGGATGAGTCGATCCGCTTTCATATAGCCCACAGTGCTCAGCGTGAGGTGGAAATCCTTCACGACCAGTTACTCGCCCGCTTCAGTGCCAATCCCCATCTACGCCCGCGCGATGTAATCGTGATGGTTCCGGACATCGATAGCTATGCGCCCCATATTCGGGCGGTGTTCGGGCAACTGGATCGGCATGATCCACGCTTCATTCCATTTACCTTGGCCGACCAGGGCCAACGCGGTCGCGATCCGTTGCTGATCGCCGTCGAGCACCTGCTCAAGCTGCCGGACAGTCGTTTCCCGGTAAGCGAGATCCTCGACCTGCTCGACGTTCCTGCATTGCGCGCCCGCTTTGGCGTTCAGGAACGCGACTTACCTACGCTGCATCGCTGGATCGAAGGCGCAGGTGTGCGCTGGGGAATGAACGCTGAACAACGTGCCGGACTGGGCTTGCCAGATGAGCTTGAGCAAAACAGCTGGCATTTCGGCCTGCGACGGATGTTGCTTGGATACGCCGTAGGCAGCTCCAACGCCTGTGCAGGTATCGAGCCTTACGATGAAATCGGCGGTCTGGATGCTGCGTTGATCGGGCCGCTGGTTGCCCTGCTCGATGCCTTGGAGCTGGCCCATCACGAGCTCAATGAGGCCGCTCAGCCCAAGGTGTGGGGCCTGCGGCTGCAGATTCTGATGCAACTATTCTTCAAGGCCAGTAATGAGCACGACGATTATCTGCTCACGCAACTTGAGGAGCTGCGCGAGACCTGGCTGCAGACCTGCGAATCGGTGGGGTTGGTAGATGAGTTGCCGCTGACGGTGGTTCGGGAAGCCTGGCTCGCGGGGCTGGATCAAGGGCGTCTGTCCCAGCGCTTTTTGGCCGGTGCAGTAAATTTTTGCACACTGATGCCCATGCGTGCGATCCCGTTCAAGCTCGTCTGTTTGCTGGGGATGAACGATGGCGATTATCCCCGGGCGCAACCTCCACTTGATTTTGACCTCATGGGCAGCGATTACCGGCCTGGGGACCGTTCCCGACGTGAGGATGATCGCTATCTGTTGCTCGAGGCGCTGCTGTCTGCGCGAAATCAGCTGTACATCAGTTGGGTCGGACGCAGTATTCGAGACAATAGTGAACGGCCTGCTTCCGTGCTGATCGGCCAGTTGCGCGATCATCTTGCCAGTGGCTGGCGGTCGCTCGATGAGCACCAGGAATTGTTGCACGCCATGACCGAGGAGCATCCCCTGCAACCGTTCAGCTCGCGCTATTTCCATGAAGGCGACCAACTATTCAGTTATGCCCGTGAATGGCAGGTTTTGCACCAGATGCATGAGCCACACCGCGAGGCGGAACTACTCGCGCCCCATGTTCAGGAGGAGCCGCTGAGTCTGGCCCTTCTGCAGGATTTCCTGCGCAATCCGGTCCGGCACTTTTTCACGCAGCGACTCAAAGTGTACTTTGAAGCCGCCGAGGCGCCCCTGGCTGACGAAGAACCGTTCGTGCTGGACGCATTGCAACGTTACACACTGAGCGAGAGCCTGCTCGAGGCCGCGCTCCGGCAGCCCGATAATGTCGATCATGCGCTCGAAGATCAGGCGCGTCGTTTGCAAAACAGCGGGTTGCTGCCCATGGCCGGTTTCGGCGAATGCCTGCAACGAGAGTTGATCGAGCCGTTACCGGACCTGCTGCAGCGTTACCAACAACTTCTGGCGTTATGGCCGACTCCGTTGACCAGCGCGCTGCCGGTCAATCTCGAGTTGCAGGGTGTGCGTATTGAAGGCTGGCTCGCCGGTTTGCATCAGCGTGCTGACGGTGGCGTGTTGTCCGTCACGGCCATTCCCAACAGCATCGGTTCGATCAAAAGTCGGAAATGGCATCGCTTGATCAAGCCCTGGGTCAACCACCTGGTGGCCTGCGCCAGCGGACTCATGATGAGCACGGCGTTGGTGGCGAGTGACGATACGCTGTTGCTCGAGCCGATGGAGAAGGATCGTGCCGCTCGGTTCCTTGGCGATCTTCTGCTCGCCTGGCAGGCCGGCATGCGCCAGCCACTGCCGATCGCGGTCAAGACAGCCTTCGCCTGGCTTGCGCAGACTGATCCGCTCAAAGCCGAGGCAGCTGCCCGCAAGGCCTATGAAGGTGACGGCCAGACCACTGAAGGCGAGCGCCGAGAGAACCCTGCGTTGTCCCGTCAATTCGCAGATTTTGATGCATTGCTAGCGGATGAAACATTCTCCGGTTGGTGCGACGCGTTGTATCGCCCTCTGTATGAAGCGCCATGGCGTTCACTGATCAGCGAAGGGGCGCGCGCATGAGTACCAAGACGCCTTTGGCACTGGCCTTCCCGCTGCACGGCAGTCAACTTATCGAGGCCAGTGCCGGCACCGGCAAGACCTTTACTATCTCGGCGCTTTATCTGCGGCTGATCCTTGGGCACGGCGGCGAAGCGAGCGGTTTCGGCCGTGAGCTGCTGCCCCCGCAGATTCTTGTGGTGACGTTCACTGATGCCGCCACCAAGGAACTGCGTGAAAGAATTCGTACACGTCTGGCCGAGGCCGCGCGGTTTTTCCGTGAAGAAACCCCTGCGCCGGATGCCCTGATTGCCGAATTGCGTGAGCAATTTGACCCGGCGCAATGGCCCGGATGCGCCAATCGTCTGGACATCGCCGCGCAATGGATGGACGAAGCGGCCGTCTCCACCATCCACAGTTGGTGCCAGCGCATGTTGCGCGAACATGCATTCGACAGCGGCAGCTTGTTTACGCAATCCCTGGAGACCGATCACAGCGACCTGCTCGGCGAAGTGCTGCGCGATTACTGGCGACTGTTCTGTTATCCGATGCAGGGCGATGCGCTGAACTGGGTTCGTACCCACTGGGGTGGTCCGGCCGCGTTGTTGCCAAGGGTGCGCGGTCTGTTTGGCAGTGAGCGTGAAAGTGATGACGGAAAGGCTCCCGCAGAGCTGATCGACGAGTGCCTGCAGGAGCGACGTGCCGCGTTGCTCGAGCTGAAGATGCCATGGCGTCAGTGGGCGGATGAGCTGCTGCTGATCTGTCACGAGGGCGTCGCGAGCAAAGCCGTTGACGGACGCAAGATGCAGGCTCGTTACTTCGAGCCCTGGTTTGAGAAACTCAAGGCCTGGGCGCAAGACGAGTCGATGGAGCAACTGGACATCGGCACCGGTTTCACCCGACTGACCCCTGACGGAATGGCTGAAGCCTGGAAGGGGCAGGCACCGAGTCATCCGGGGCTCGACGCGATGCCGGGGCTCAAGGCGAGCCTCGACGCGCTGCCCACCCCGGATGCCGCTGTCTTGCAGCACGCGGCGAGATGGGTGGGCGCGCGTTTTGAAGAAGAGAAGCGTCGTCGTGCGGAAATGGGCTTCGATGACATGCTGTTGCGCCTGGATTCGGCGTTGCAATCCGACAGCGGCGAGCGCCTTGCTGCGGTAATCCGCGAGCAGTTTCCGGTGGCACTGATCGATGAGTTTCAGGACACCGATCCGGTGCAATACCGGATCTTCGAAAGCATCTATCGCATCGAAGATAACAGTCCGGACACCGGCCTGTTCCTGATCGGCGACCCCAAGCAGGCGATCTACGCGTTCCGTGGCGCCGATATCTATACCTACCTGCGCGCGCGTCAGGCCACCACCGGCCGTCTGCATACGCTGGGCACCAACTTCCGCTCCAGCCATGGCATGGTCAATGCGGTCAATCATGTATTCGAACGCGCCGAGTCCCGTGAGCAGGGACGCGGCGCGTTTTTATTTCGGGAAAAAACCGGGGAAAACCCGGTGCCGTTCCAGCCCGTTGATTCGCAAGGACGCAAAGAGCGGCTGCAGATTGCCGGCGAGGATGTCACGGCACTGAATGTCTGGCACCTGTCGACGGACCAGCCGCTGTCAGGGGCGGTCTATCGCCAGCGGTTGGCGGCGGCCTGTGCCAGCGAAATCACCGCATTGCTCAACGGCGGGCAAGCCGGCGCGGCGGGATTTGTCCGGGACGCAGAAGCCTTCCGCGGTTTGCGGCCCTCCGATATCGCGATTCTGGTACGTGACGGCAAAGAGGCCCAAGCCGTACGCACAGAACTCGCGGCCCGTGGCGTGCGTAGCGTTTACCTTTCTGACAAGGACTCGGTGTTCGCCGCCCAGGAAGCGCACGACCTGCTGTCCTGGCTCAAGGCCTGCGCCGAGCCGGATGTCGAGCGCTCACTGAAGGCCGCGCTGGCCTGCATCACCCTCAATCTGCCGCTGGCTGAACTTGAGCGCTTGAATCAAGACGAGTTGATCTGGGAAGCCCGAGTCATGCAGTTTCGTGGTTATCGCGAACTGTGGCGCAAGCAGGGTGTGCTGCCGATGTTGCGACGCTTGCTGCACGACTTCCATTTACCGCAGACCCTGATCGCTCGCAGTGACGGCGAACGAGTGCTGACCAACCTTCTGCACCTGTCGGAACTGATGCAGCAGGCCGCGGCGGAACTCGATGGCGAGCAAGCGCTGATTCGTCATCTGGCCGAGTTGCTGGCACTGTCCGGTCAGGCCGGTGAAGAACAGATATTACGTCTGGAGAGCGACGAGCAACTGGTCAAGGTGGTGACCATCCACAAGTCGAAGGGACTTGAGTATCCGTTGGTGTTCCTGCCTTTCATCTGTTCGGCAAAACCGGTGGATGGCAGTCGCCTGCCGCTGCATTACCACGATGCCTCCGGCAAAGCCCAGGTGACACTGAAGCCTACCGCCGAATTGGTCGCCCTGGCGGATGACGAGCGTCTGGCCGAGGACCTGCGTCTGCTCTACGTCGCGCTGACTCGTGCGCAACATGCATGCTGGCTGGGTGTAACGGACCTCAAACGCGGTAATAACAACAGTTCAGTGCTTCATCTTTCGGCGCTTGGCTATCTGCTGGGTGGCGGCGCCAGGCTGGATGAGTCAACCGGCCTGAGTCGTTGGCTGCAGGATCTGCAACAGAACTGCGCGGCTATCAGTCTGAGTGAGTTGCCTCAAGCGACGCAGGAGATCTACCAGCCCGAGCGCAATGAAGCGATCCTCAGCGCCACATTGGTGCCAAAGCGCAAGGCCAGCGAGAACTGGTGGATCGCCTCCTATAGTGCGTTGCGTATCAGTGACGTGTTGAGTGTCGGCAGCGATGAGGCGCCGGACAGTCCGCAAGCGCAAAAGCTGTTTGACGATGAGCGCCTCGACCCGGATGCGCCGCGAGAGCTTGTGGTTGGTGGCGCCGATATCCATCGTTTTCCCCGCGGTCCGAACCCGGGAACCTTCCTCCATGGTTTGCTGGAGTGGGCTGGCGATGAAGGCTTTGCCGTTTCCAGTGAGTCGATCAAGGACGCAATTGGCCGGCGCTGCAATCTGCGCGGCTGGCAGGGCTGGATTGTCACCTTGAGTGACTGGCTGCAGCACTTGCTCAAGTCCCCGCTGCCAGCAGGTGGCGGACAGCCTCCGGTCGTGCTCGAGCAACTGAAGCAGTACCGCGTTGAAATGGAGTTCTGGTTTGCCAGTCACAAGGTTGATGTCCTCAAACTTGATGATTGGGTGCGCCAGTACACCCACAACGGTGTGGCGCGAGTAGCCGCCGAGCCAGTACAGCTCAACGGCATGTTCAAGGGCTTTATCGACCTGACCTTCGAGCACGCGGGCCGTTACTACGTCGCCGACTACAAATCCAACTGGTTGGGTGTCGACGATACGGCCTATACCGAGCAAGCCATGGAGCGCTCGATCCTCGACAACCGTTACGACCTGCAGTACGTGCTGTATCTGCTGGCCTTGCATCGGCAATTGAAGGCGCGCCTGCCCGACTACGATTACGACCGGCATGTCGGTGGTGCGTTGTATGTATTCCTGCGGGGAACCCGGGCAGACAGTCGCGGCGTGTACTTTGCGCGGCCGCCACGGGACTTGATCGAACGCCTGGATCGCCTGTTCCAGGGTAAGCCGGAACCCAAGGCCGAACCCGCATGGGAACAGGGAGTCCTGTTATGAACCGTACCTTCGCCGATCTGTCATCGGCTATCGACAACCCGTCGAGCCTGGCGCCACTGACCAGTGCCGCAGATCTGCTGATCTTGCTTGAGCGCTGGGTCGAGCGAGGCTGGCTTCGTTCGCTGGACAAGGCCTTTGTCGGTTTCCTGCACGAACTCGCGCCTGCGTCCGATCCTCTGGTGTTGCTCGCTGCCGCACTGACCAGCCATCAACTGGGTCACGGACATGTCTGTCTCGACGTGTTCGAAACCCTCAAGGCCCCGGATTTCGCCCTCTCTCTGCCTCCGGAAGGCGATGTACAGGGTGGCGCCTTGCTGTTGCCGTCGCAGTTGCTTGAAACGCTGGATGGCGCCCATTGGTGCAAGGCGCTGGCGAGCAGTGCGCTGGTTGCACTGGCAGCGGACACCAGCGACCCGGCGCAGCAGCGGCCGTTGGTGCTGTCCGGCAAGCGTCTTTATCTGCGGCGCTACTGGGCTTACGAGCGGCGTATCGATGCAGCGTTACGGACACGTCTGGCTCAGCCTGAAACGCCGCCGGATGACCTGCCCCAACGCCTCGATGAGTTGTTCGGCCCTGCAACACCGGGGGCCGTGATCGACTGGCAAAAACTCGCCTGTGCCCTTGCCACTCGCGGTGCGTTCAGCATCATCACCGGCGGCCCGGGAACCGGTAAAACCACGACCGTGGTGCGTTTGCTCGCGCTGCTCCAGGCGCCGGCGGTCGAGGCCGGTCAACCGTTGCGTATTCGTCTCGCAGCGCCCACCGGCAAGGCCGCTGCGCGGTTGACCGAGTCCATCAGCCAGCAAGTGCAATCGCTGACGGTCACCGAAGACGTGCGCGAGAAGATCCCTTGTGACGTGACGACTGTCCATCGTTTGTTGGGCAGTCGGCCCGGCACCCGACATTTCCGCCACCATGCCGGCAACCGCTTGCCGCTGGATGTGCTGGTGGTCGATGAAGCTTCCATGATCGACCTGGAAATGATGGCTAACCTGCTCGATGCATTGCCGAAGCATGCGCGTCTGGTGTTGCTCGGCGACAAGGATCAACTCGCTTCGGTGGAGGCCGGGGCGGTACTCGGCGATCTTTGCCGTGATGCCGAGGCAGGCTGGTATAACCCGCACACCCGGCAGTGGCTGGAGTCGGTCAGCGGAGAGTCATTGCACGGCAGTGACCTGCACGTAGACCTCGATGGCTCTCATCCGCTGGCCCAACAACTGGTGATGCTGCGTCATTCCCGGCGTTTCGGTGAAGGTAGCGGCATTGGTCAACTGGCGCTGCGGGTCAATCAGCAGTTGCCGGATGAGGCGCGCCAGTTGCTGGCGGCCGGTCACTACGACGATGTGTTTTCACTGCCGCTCAAGGGAGAACACGATCACAAACTGGAGCGCCTGTTGCTCGACGGTCATGGCGACGGTCCACAGGGTTATCGCCACTATCTGAACATCCTGCGCGAACAGCGCCCGCCAGCAGGCAGACCGCTGGAACATCCAGACTGGACCAACTGGGCGCGGGCGGTGCTGCAGGCGTTTGACACCTTCCAGTTGTTATGTGCCGTGCGCAAGGGACCTTGGGGCGTTGAAGGGTTGAATCTGCGGATCACCGAAACCCTGCTCAAGGCACGCCTGATCGAGCATGACCAACAATGGTACGAAGGTCGGCCGGTGCTGATGACCCGCAATGATTACGGTCTGGGACTGATGAACGGCGATATCGGCATCGCCCTCAAGTTGCCCGAGCGCGAGGGCCCCGAAGCTGGCAGACCGGTACTGCGCGTGGCCTTCCCGCGAAACGACGGGCAGGGCGGGGTACGGTTCGTGCTGCCGAGTCGGCTCAACGACGTTGAAACGGTGTACGCCATGACCGTGCACAAATCTCAAGGCTCGGAGTTCGCCCACACCGCGCTGATCCTGCCGGATGCCTTGAGTCCGGTGCTGACCAAAGAATTGATCTACACCGGGATTACACGGGCCAAGCACTGGTTCACCTTGATCGAACCCCGGCCTGGAGTGTTCGAAGAGGCCGTGCAGCGCAAGGTCAAGCGCCTGAGCGGATTGATGCTGGAACTGGAGGAAGGCGCAGAGGCTCGGGAATGAAATAACCTGAAGTCTGATACCGATTACTGACCGGCTGGTCAGAAGACGCTGTCTCGCTGGTGTTACTTCGCTGTGCTATCGTTGCGGCATCATTTCGGTACGATCCAAGAGAATCCCTGCATGAAGGTGGCTGTCTGGGCGACAGAGCGCGTGGTTCGCTGCAAGCACGCATTGCTTGTCGGTCTGCTCTGTTTGCTGGCGGGCGCTGCCATCGCGCAGCCACAAACGTCGGCGGGCATGGCCGAGCAACGCGCCCAAGCGGTGACGCAGGTCGTGCTCGGCATTCTCAGCTATGCACGCTGGCCGGTTGAACCTGCGCAATTGCGCCTGTGCATCGTCGGCCCCACTGAATACACCGACGACCTGGTCAAAGGCACCACGCAGGCCACTGGTCGGCCGGTCGTCGTACGCCGACTGCTGGCCGACAACCCGGCGATCGTCAGCGAATGCGATGCGGTGTATATCGGCAAACTCACGGCGGATGAGCGCAGTCGGCTGTTTGCTTCATTGATCGGTCACCCGGTGTTGAGCATCAGCGAAGGGGGCGATCAGTGCACGGTCGGCAGCCTGTTCTGCCTGCGCGTCGGCGATGAACAGGTGTCCTTCGAGGTCAACCTAGACTCTGTCGCGCGCAGCGGTGTACGCATCCACCCGAGCGTACTGCAATTGTCGCGTCGCAAACCGGCGGCGCCATGAAACTGTTCCGTTCTGGAAGCCGCCCGACGCTGGGATCGGTCATTGGCCGTGGCCATTTGATTGTGGCGCTGGTAGCCGTGACGATGGCCAGCGTATCGCTGACCCTGCTGGGCGTTCTCGCGCTGCGGGTGTACGCCGATCACAACTTGCAGCTCATTGCGCGCTCGATCAGCTACACCGTGGAAGCGGCGGTAGTGTTCAACGACAAGGCCGCCGCGACTGAAGCGCTGGCCTTGATTGCGTCCACCGAAGAGGTGGCGGACGCGCAGGTGTTCGATGCGCAAGGTCAGGTGCTGGCGCGTTGGCAGCGGCCGGAGAACGGCTTGTTCACCGAATTGGAAATGCAGATCACGCGTGCCGTTCTGGAAAAGCCGGTCAGGCTGCCGATTGTGCATCAGGAGCGCGAAATCGGTCACATTCTGCTGGTCGGTCATGGCGGCAGTCTCATGCGCTTTTTGCTGAGCGGTCTGGCAGGGATCATCCTGTGTACCGCCATCAGTGCCTGGGTCGCGCTCTATCTCGCGCGTCGACAATTACGCGGTATTACCGGACCACTGCGTAGCCTCGCCGCGGTGGCCCACGCCGCGCGCAGCGAGCGCGCGCTGGATCGGCGGGTACCGCCGGCGCAGATTGCCGAACTGGATAATCTGGGCAACGACTTCAATGCTTTGCTCGACGAACTCGAATCCTGGCAAACCCACCTGCAGAGCGAGAACGAGACCCTCGCCCACCAGGCCAGCCACGACAGCCTCACCGGCTTGCCGAACCGGGCGTTTTTCGAGGGCCGATTGATTCGTGCCCTGCGTAATGCCGGCAAACTCAACGAACGGGTAGCGGTGTTGTTTCTCGACAGTGACCGTTTCAAAGGCATCAACGACAACTTCGGCCACGCCGCCGGCGATGCCGTGCTGGTGGCGGTCGCCAATCGGGTCCGTGCGCAGCTGCGTGAAGAGGATCTGGTGGCGCGGCTCGGCGGCGATGAGTTTGCCGTGCTGCTTGCGCCGCTGCACAAGGTCGAAGATGCCGAGCGTATTGCCGACAAGATTCTCGACAGCATGGACATGCCCATCGCGCTGCCGGGCGATACCAGTGTGGTGACGTCGCTCAGTATCGGCATTGCGGTTTTCCCTGATCATGGTGCCACGCCAGGTGCCTTGCTCAACGCCGCCGACGCGGCGATGTACCAGGCCAAACGCCTGTCGCGTGGCGCTCAATTCACTGCCGGGTCGGAGAGCCCGGTTGTCAATCTGCAAACCAGGAGCTGATTCCCGTGTTCACATTTCCCGTTCGATTGTTTTCTGCCTTGCTGATGATCGCCGTACTGGCGCTGACCGGGTGCCAGACCGCACCGCCAAAAGGCCTGACCCCGGCGCAGATCGCCGTCCTCAAACAACAAGGCTTCGAGGCAACCGACGAAGGCTGGGAGTTTGGCCTGTCAGGCAAAGTGCTGTTTGGCAGTGATATCGAAAGCCTGAACAACCAGAGCACCGAGATCGTCGAGCGCATCGGCAAGGCGCTGGTGGGAGTCGGCATTGAGCGGGTACGGGTCGACGGCCATACCGATGCGTCGGGCAAGGAAACCTACAACCAGCAACTGTCGCTGCGTCGGGCCAAAAGTGTGGCCAAGGTGCTGACCACCGTCGGCATGAAAGAACAAAACATCCAGTTGCAGGGCCTGGGCAGCAGTGAACCGGTGGCGTCCAACAGCACTTCCGCCGGGCGCACTGAAAACCGCCGGGTGTCGATTGTGGTCAGTGCCGACTAATCGGCAAACCGCATCTCCGGGGTCTGCCCCATCAGCAGACCCTGATTGCGCTCGGTCACCTCACGGATGTAATCCCACAGAAGGGTGATCCGCTTTAACTTCCTCAGATCCTCCCGGCAGTACATCCAGAACTGCCGGGTGATGTCGATTTCTTCGGGCAGCACCGGCAGCAGGCGCGGATCCTGCGCCGCGAGGAAGCACGGCAGAATTGCCAGTGAACGCCCTTGCTGCGCTGCGACGAACTGGGCGATCACGCTGGTGCTGCGCAGGTTTGCACTGGCGCCGGGCAGCACGTTCGCCAGATACAACAGCTCCGAGCTGAACGCCAGGTCATCCACATAACTGATGAATTGATGCTTGCCCAGATCGGCCGGGCGGCGGATCGGTGGGTGTTGGTCGAGGTAGTCCTGGGTCGCGTACAGCTGCAAGCGATAATCGCAGAGTTTGCAGCACACATAGGGGCCGTGTTCCGGGCGCTCCAGCGCGATGACGATATCGGCTTCGCGTTTGGACAGGCTGATGAAGTGCGGCAGCGGCAGGATGTCTACCGAAATTGCCGGGTAGGCGTCGACGAAATGGCTCAGCTGCGGGGTGATGAAAAAACTGCCGAAACCTTCGGTGCAGCCCATGCGTACATGCCCGGAAAGTGCCACACCAGAGCCCGAGACCTGCTCGCAAGCCATGTGCAACGTGCTTTCAATCGACTCGGCATAGCCCAGCAAACGCTGGCCTTCAGTGGTCAGGACAAAACCGCTGGTGCGCGATTTTTCGAACAGCAACGTACCCAATGCCGCTTCCAGCGAACTGATGCGCCGCGACACGGTGGTGTAGTCCACCGCCAGACGTTTGGCCGCGGTGCTGGCCTTGCGGGTGCGGGCGACTTCGAGGAAAAACTTCAGGTCGTCCCAGTTCAGCGACCCCAGGGAGGTGATGTTTTTTTGCATGATGGACGGGCTTATATGTGCGTTCTTATTAGAAGTTTGCACATCTATACTCCAAAAACAGTCCGACAACCAATTCGTGACACACGCCTCATCTCAAGGCGAACCCTTTCGCCTTGGCTCCTACGATAACAACAAGTTTCGGAGACCAGCATGAACGCATCGCTTACGCCCAACGAAACCACGGTCCAGAAGGTCAAGCTGCTGATCGATGGCGAGTGGGTCGAATCGCAGACCACCGAATGGCACGACATCGTCAACCCGGCGACCCAGCAAGTGCTGGCCAAGGTTCCGTTCGCCACTGCCGCTGAAGTCGACGCCGCCATCAGTGCCGCGCACCGCGCGTTCCAGACCTGGAAACTGACCCCGATCGGCGCGCGCATGCGCATCATGCTCAAGCTACAGGCGCTGATCCGCGAGCACTCCAAACGCATCGCCGTGGTGCTGAGCGCCGAGCAGGGCAAGACCATTGCCGACGCCGAGGGCGACATTTTCCGTGGCCTGGAAGTGGTCGAGCACGCCTGTTCCATCGGCACCCTGCAAATGGGCGAGTTCGCCGAAAACGTGGCCGGCGGCGTCGATACCTACACCCTGCGCCAGCCAATCGGCGTGTGCGCCGGCATCACCCCGTTCAACTTCCCGGCGATGATTCCGCTGTGGATGTTCCCGATGGCGATCGCCTGCGGCAACACTTTCGTCCTGAAGCCTTCGGAACAGGATCCGCTGTCGACCATGCTGCTGGTGGAGCTGGCGATTGAGGCGGGCGTTCCGGCGGGCGTGCTCAACGTCGTGCACGGTGGCAAGGACGTCGTCGATGGCCTGTGCACCCACAAGGACATCAAAGCCGTATCGTTCGTCGGTTCGACCGCGGTCGGTACGCATGTCTACGACCTGGCTGGTAAGCACGGCAAACGCGTGCAATCGATGATGGGTGCGAAGAACCATGCCGTGGTGCTGCCGGACGCCAATCGCGAGCAAGCGCTGAATGCCTTGGTCGGCGCCGGTTTCGGTGCGGCAGGGCAACGCTGCATGGCCACCTCGGTGGTGGTGCTGGTTGGTGCGGCGAAACAATGGCTGCCGGATCTGAAAGCGCTGGCGCAGAAACTCCAGGTCAACGCCGGCAGCGAGGCGGGCACCGATGTCGGCCCGGTGATCTCGAAGAAAGCCAAGGCGCGGATTCTCGATCTGATCGAAAGCGGCATCAAGGAAGGCGCCAAGCTTGAACTCGATGGTCGCGACATCAAGGTGCCGGGCTACGAGCAAGGCAACTTCGTCGGCCCGACCCTGTTCTCGGGCGTGACCACCGACATGCAGATCTACACCCAGGAAATCTTCGGCCCGGTGCTGGTGGTGCTGGAAGTCGACACCCTTGATCAGGCCATTGCGCTGGTCAACGCCAACCCGTTCGGCAACGGCACGGGCCTGTTCACCCAGAGCGGTGCGGCGGCGCGTAAATTCCAGACGGAAATCGACGTCGGCCAGGTCGGCATCAACATCCCGATTCCGGTGCCGGTGCCGTTCTTCAGCTTCACCGGTTCCCGTGGCTCGAAACTCGGCGACCTCGGCCCGTACGGCAAGCAAGTGGTGCAGTTCTACACTCAGACCAAAACGGTCACGGCGCGCTGGTTCGATGACGACAGCGTCAATGACGGCGTGAACACCACCATCAACCTGCGCTGAGGAATGGCCATGAAAATTGCATTTATCGGTCTGGGCAACATGGGCGCGCCGATGGCGCGCAACCTGATCAAGGCCGGCCATTCACTGAATCTGGTCGACCTGAACAAGACGGTGCTGGCGGAGCTTGAGCAACTGGGCGGCACTATCCGCGCCTCGGCCCGTGAAGCAGCCGAAGACGCCGAATTGGTGATCACCATGCTCCCGGCGGCGGTGCATGTGCGCAGCGTCTGGCTCGGTGAGGACGGTGTGCTGGCCGGTATCGGCAAAGGCGTGCCGGCGGTGGATTGCAGCACCATCGATCCGCAAACCGCCCGCGATGTGGCCGCCGCTGCTGCCAAACAAGGCGTGGCCATGGCTGATGCACCGGTCTCCGGCGGCACTGGCGGCGCGACCGCCGGCACGCTGACCTTCATGGTCGGCGCCACTCCGGAACTGTTCGCCACCCTGCAACCGGTGCTGGCGCAGATGGGCCGCAACATCGTGCATTGCGGTGAAGTCGGCACCGGGCAAATCGCCAAGATCTGCAACAACCTGCTGCTGGCGATCTCGATGGTCGGCGTCAGCGAAGCCATGGCGCTGGGCGATGCACTGGGGATCGACACCTCGGTGCTGGCCGGGATCATCAACAGCTCGACCGGGCGTTGCTGGAGTTCGGAAATGTACAACCCGTGGCCGGGCATCGTCGAAACGGCGCCGGCCTCGCGCGGTTATACCGGTGGGTTTGGTGCCGAACTGATGCTCAAGGATCTGGGGCTGGCCACCGAAGCGGCGCGTCAGGCGCATCAACCGGTGGTGCTCGGCGCGGTGGCGCAGCAGTTGTATCAGGCGATGAGCCAGCGCGGGGAAGGCGGCAAGGATTTCTCGGCGATCATCAACAGTTATCGCAAGCCGCAGTAACCACGCATCAAATGGTGGGGTGAGCTTCTGTGGCGAGGGAGCTTGCTCCCGCTGGTCTGCATCGCAGACCCAAACCCGGTCAATGCGGTTCTTCATAAAAACCGCATTGACTGAATTTACGACTGCTGCGCAGCCGAGCGGGAGCAAGCTCCCTCGCCACAGGCGGTTCCCGGCTTTTTTGCATCAGGCGAAGACGAAATATTTGCGTACGGTCTCGACCACTTCCCAAGTGCCTTTCATCCCCGGTTCAACCACGAAGATGTCGCCGGCTCGCAGGTGGATTGGCGCCATGCCGTCCGGGGTGATGATGCAGTAGCCTTCCTGGAAATGGCAGTACTCCCACTTCACATAATCGACCCGCCACTTGCCCGGGGTGCAGATCCAGGTGCCCATGATCTTGCTGCCGTCTTCGCTGGTGTAGGCGTTGAGGTTGACGGTGTGCGGGTCACCTTCGAGTTTTTCCCATTTGCAGGCATCGAGTACCGGCAGCGGGTGGGTGTCGCGCAGAACGGTGATGGGGGCGGTCGCGGTCATGGGAACTCCGGGCAGAGGGATTTGAAGTCGAACCCTATAGCGCCTGCTCGCCGTTCAGTTGTCTGTGCTCGACATCGAACTGCTCAGAAACGCGCGGATCAGTGAGCGCGTGTAACAACGCGCGGGCGTAATTCGGCAACGTAGCGAAGTCTCGGGCGCACAACATGAGCGTGCGGCGTGCCCACGCTTCATTGAGCGCAACCCATTTGAATGACCGCAATGCGGTTCGCTCGACAGCGGCCAGCGGCACAATTGCCAGCCCAGCACCTCGGGCGACCATGCGTAGCACCCCGTCGAATCCGTCGGCGCGGATGCGGATCTGCATCCGCGAGCCGCTGTGCAGCGCTTGTTCTTCCAGATACACCGCCAGCGCACTGTCGGCGCGCAGTCCGACAAAGTCATGCTGCAGGGCGTCGCTGAAACGGACTGGCGCAGCGTCAGACAATGGGTGGTCGAGGGGGCGGATCAGCACCAGCGGATCGGCACGAAATGGCAGGGTCTGCAGGTCGGTGGTATCGACGGCGTCGGACACAATCCCGAGGTCCGCCGCGCCTTGGCGCAAGGCATGAGTGATGCGCGCGCTGGGCAATTCCTGCAGATCGATGTCGAGGTTGGGATGCTCGCACAAAAAGTCCGCCAGCACTTCCGGCAGGTATTCAGTGATCGCGGTGGTGTTGCACAGCAACCGAACCTTGCCTTTGACGCCTTGGGCGTAGTCGGCCAGATCCTGCTGCATGCGTTCGGACTGTTGCAGGAGGACGCGCGCATGTTGCGCCAGCGCCTTGCCGGCCGGCGTCGGGCTCACGCCGCGGCGCCCGCGCTGCAAGAACTCGGTGCCGAGCGAAGCCTCCATGGCGCGGATACGCGCACTGGCGGCGGCCAGCGACAGATGACTGCGGGCGGCGCCGGCGGTGATGTTGCCGCTGTCGAGGATGTGCAGGTAGAGGCGCAGGTCGGTGAGGTCGAAGTGCATGGGGGCAGCCTCTGGTCTTCGTGGTTTCTGGGCGAGCCCTATCGCTGGCAAGCCAGCTCCCAGAGGATGTGTGTTGTGCACAGAATCTGTGATCGACACTGAAACTTGTGGGAGCTGGCTTGCCAGCGATGAGGCCGGAAGTCTCCATCAAATCTTCAGCCTCTTGTATCGAAAGAGGCAGCCTCAGTATATGGCAGATTTTCAGCACACCCGCCAAGGCGCACAGTAGCGCCATGAACGCACTCGCAGACTTCTATCAAAACCTCGGCCTTGGCCTATCGCTGCTGGTCATCGCCACCTTTATCATGGCAGGTCTGGTCAAAGGGGTAATCGGTCTCGGCTTGCCCACTGTCGCAATGGGGCTGCTGGGTCTGGCTATGGCCCCAGCACAGGCAGCCGCGTTGCTGATCATTCCGGCGACACTGACCAACGTTTGGCAACTGGCCTTTGGCGGGCATCTGAAAGGGCTGATCAAACGCCTGTGGCCGCTGCTGCTGATGATCTTCCTCGGGACCGCCGTCGGCACGTTGTCGATCGGCATGGCGGGCGGGCATTGGGTGGTGCGCGGCTTGGGCGCGGCGTTGCTGCTGTATGCGTTGAGCGGGTTGCTGCTGCCGACCCTGCAGGTCAATCCCCGGCATGAGCCGTGGCTGGGTCCGCTGTGCGGGCTGATCACCGGGGTTATCACTTCGGCCACCGGTGTGTTCGTGATTCCGGCGGTGCCGTACCTGCAGGCGTTGGGTTTGCAGCGTGATGAACTGGTGCAGGCGCTGGGCCTGTCGTTCACCGTCTCGACCCTGGCGCTGGCCGGCGGCCTGTTCTGGCGCGATGCACTGGGCAGTGGCGAGTTGACTGCCTCGCTGCTGGTGCTGATCCCGGCGATGCTGGGCATGGGGTTTGGCCAATGGCTGCGGCAGCGCATCAGCGCCGTGCTGTTCAAGCGGGTGTTCTTTATCGGACTGGGCGCACTCGGCGCCCATTTGCTGATCAGCGGCTAGCCGACGACGCGCTGAGCATGTCGATCCGACGGATATCGAAATCGCGCTCCAGGTACGTCATGCGGTTGTCGAAAAATTCGCGCATGTGCGGCAGGTTCGAGTGCACGTCCAGGTGCGCCTGGCTTTCCCAGATCTCGTAGAAGATGAACAGCGTCGGGTCTTCCTTATCGCGCAGCATGTGGTACTCAATGCAGCCTGGCTCGGCGCGGCTCGGCTCGACATAGGCGCGAAACAGCGCTTCGAAAGCCTCGGCTTTCTCGGGTCGGGTCTTGGCGTGCAGGATGAAACCGTGGCGTTCACTCATCAGAACAACTCCTCAAATGCAGATGGCTGCCAATGCTATTGCAACAATCTGCGTTCCATTCGTGCATTTTGATCAAATGTATTTTGCGCCGACGCGGCTTATTCCGCGCGAGATGGATGGTTAACCTGCCGCCATTCGTTTTCCCATCTTTCTCCAGCCCAATGGCTGCGCGAGGCGTTCTGATGAAAAAAGTGTTGTTGCTCAATGGCGGCAAGAAATTCGCCCATTCCGACGGTCGTTACAACGCCACCCTGCACGAAACCGCACTGAGCGTGCTGGATCGTGGTGGCCTGGATGTCAAAACCACGTTCATCGATGAGGGGTACGACGTCGCTGAAGAAGTGGCCAAATTCCTCTGGGCCGATGTGATCATTTATCAGATGCCGGGCTGGTGGATGGGCGCGCCGTGGACGGTGAAAAAGTACCTCGACGAAGTCTTCACCGAAGGTCATGGCAGCCTTTATGCCAGCGATGGCCGGACCCGTTCAGATGCGTCGCAGAAGTACGGCAGCGGCGGCCTGATTCAGGGCAAGCAATACATGCTGTCGCTGACCTGGAATGCACCGCAGCAAGCTTTCGACGACCCGAGCGATTTCTTCGAAGCCAAAGGTGTCGACGCGGTGTATTTCCCGTTCCACAAGGCCAACGAGTTTTTGGGCATGAGCGGATTGCCGACGTTTCTCTGTGTCGATGTGATGAAGCGGCCGAACATCGAGAATGATGTGGCGCGGTATGAGCAGCATCTGAAACAGGTGTTTGGTCTCAAGGCGTGAGGTGATTCATTCGGTGAGGGTTTTTACTGTGGTGAGGGGATTTATCCCCGATGGGTCGCGCAGCGGCCCCCCGATCTTGATCTCAAAAAGCGGGGGCCTGCTGCGCAGTCCATCGGGGATAAATCCCCTCGCCACAGGGGTGTTCTCTCTCCACAATGGATTTGTGCAGTCGATCAATAAGGGACACCCGTGAAAGCCAGATCCGATGAGTTGCAGATTTTCGTCTGCGTGATCGAGTGCGGTTCGATTTCCGCCGCCGCCGAACAGGTCGGGCAGACGCCGTCGGCGGTCAGCCGCACACTGTCGCGGCTCGAAGCCAAGCTCGACACCACGCTGATCAACCGCACCACGCGGCGCATGGACCTGACCGAGGAGGGCAAGTATTTCTTCGAGCAGGCCAAGCTGATTCTCGATCAGATGGATGCGCTCGAAGAGCGTCTGTCCTCACGCCAGCAAACCCCGTCCGGACGTCTGCGGATCAACGCTGCGTCGCCGTTCATGCTGCACGCCATCGTGCCCTACATCGACGAGTTTCGAAGGTTGTACCCGGACATCCAGCTCGAACTCAACAGCAATGACCTGATCATTGACTTGCTGGAACAAAGCACCGACGTCGCCATCCGCATCGGCACCCTTGCCGATTCCACGTTGCATGCGCGTTCGCTCGGTTGCAGTCCGCTGCTGATCGTCGCCAGTCCGGCGTATCTGGAGCAGCACGGCGCGCCGCAGCAGGTCGCCGACTTGAGTGACCACGCCCTGCTCGGTTTCACCCACAACGAAGGCCTCAATCAGTGGCCGCTGCGTTACGTGCACGGTGACCGCTGGCCGATCACTCCGGCCATCAGCGCCTCCAGCGGTGAGACCGTGCGCCATCTCGCGCTGGAGGGGCAGGGCATTGCCTGCCTGTCGCACTTCATGACCATCGATGACATTCGCGCCGGACGCCTCAAGGTGTTGCTGGCGGAGTTCAACAGCGGTTATCGCCAGCCGATCAACGCGGTGTACTACCGGAACTCGCAACTGGCGCTGCGCATCCAGTGCTTCCTCGATTTCATCCAGAGCAAACTCGCGGCGTACGCCAGTGCTGATTTCAAGGGCTGATTCGTGACCCCTGCGCAACAGTGATTTGGGTGATCGCGGGTGTTTCCACTGGGACTGGCGGTCGATACTCGTTGCATCACTTATTCACGCAGGGAGTTTCTCCATGAACGTATTCATCACCGGTGCCGCCGGTTTTATCGGCGGCTCCATCGCCACCGGTCTGGTCCAGGCCGGGCACTCTGTCACCGGCCTGGTGCGCAGCGCCGAGCAGGCCGATGAGCTGAAAGCTTTGGGCATCACCCCGGTGATCGGCACCCTCGAAGACAGTACATTGCTGGCCGATCAGGCCCGCGCCGCCGATGCGGTGATCAATGCCGCCAGCAGTGACCATCGCGGCGCGGTCGAAGCCTTGCTCGATGCCCTGCGCGGTTCGCACAAAGTGTTCCTGCACACCAGTGGTTCGAGCATCGTCGGCGATGCCTCGGGCGGCAAATCCAGCGACGTCATCTACTACGAAGACAACTTGCCGGAGCCCACCGTCGACAAGGCGGCGCGCGTGGCGATCGACAACCTGATCCTCGCCGCCGCACAGGACGGCGTGAACTCGGCAGTGATCTGCAACACCCTGATCTACGGCCACAGCCTGGGCGTCAATCGCGACAGCGTGCAGTTGCCGCGTCTGCTCAAACAAGCACGTAAAAGTGGCGTGGTGCGGCATGTCGGTACAGGCAAGAACATCTGGTCCAACGTGCACATCGAAGACGTCGTCGCACTGTACCGGCTGGCGCTGACCCGGAACGTGCCCGGCACCTTCTACTTCGTCGAAAGCGGTGAAGCCTCGTTCATCGACATGACCACTGCCATGGCGCAGGCGTTGAATCTGGGCCAGCCACAAGACTGGCCACTGCAAGATGCCGAAGCCGAGTGGGGTTACGAAATGGCCAACTACGGGCTCGGCTCCAACAGCCGCGTACGCGGCAAACATGCTCGTGAACGGCTGGGCTGGGCGCCAAAGCGTACGTCGGTGGTGGAGTGGATTCGTAACGAGATGGTGTGAATCCCGTTGCACCGCATCAAGCCTTTCGCGAGCAGGCTCGCTCCCACAAATAGAACGGATTCTGACTGAAGGAATGCAATCAACTGTGGGAGCGAGCCTGCTCGCGAAAGCGCTGGATCAGTCGGCAGAGATGTTGAATGTGACGCCGCCTTCGCGAGCAAGCTCGCTCCCACATTGGTTTCTCGTTCACCGAAAAGCCATGTAAATCCCGCCCCGCGATTTTCATTAATCGCGACAAGACATATCCAACAGCGACACGCCTTACCTCCCAACGAAAATTACTTTCATGGCGTTTGAAAACTCGATCTCGAAATGATTTATGAGTTTCACTACCCATTCGAACGTGACCCTTTCGAGGAGTACCGCATGACGCCTTCGTTCGGCTATTGGCTACTGATTTATGCCGCCGTAGCCATCATTGCCTTGATCGTGCTGATCGCCCGCTACCGGCTCAATCCGTTCATTGTCATCACGCTGATTTCCATCGGTCTGGCGCTGGTGGCGGGCATGCCGCCGTCGGGCGTGGTGGGGGCGTATGAGGCCGGGGTGGGCAAGACGCTGGGGCATATTGCGCTGGTGGTGGCGCTGGGGACGATGCTCGGCAAGATGATGGCCGAGTCCGGCGGTGCGGAGCAGATGGCCCGCACCCTGATTGAGAAGTTCGGCGAGAAGAACGCGCACTGGGCGATGGTTTGCATCGCGTTTCTGGTCGGCCTGCCGCTGTTCTTCGAGGTCGGTTTTGTGTTGCTGGTACCCATCGCCTTCACCGTGGCGCGGCGGGTGGGCGTATCGATTCTGTTGGTCGGCCTGCCGATGGTTGCCGGCCTGTCGGTGGTGCATGCGCTGGTGCCGCCGCACCCGGCGGCGATGCTCGCGGTGCAGGCGTATCAGGCCTCGGTCGGGCAGACCTTGCTGTATGCGATTGCCATCGGTATTCCCACCGCAATCATCGCTGGGCCGCTGTACGCCAAATTCATCGTGCCGCGCATTCAACTGCCGGCGGATAACCCGCTGGAAAAACAATTTCTCGACCGCGAGCCGCGCGACAAACTGCCGGGGTTCGGCATCACCATGGCGACCATTCTATTGCCGGTGGTGCTGATGCTGATCGGTGGCTGGGCCAACCTGATCTCCACGCCGGGCAGCGGTTTCAACCAGTTCCTGTTGTTCATCGGCAACTCGGTTATCGCACTGTTGCTGGCGACCTTGCTGAGTTTCTGGACGTTGGGCATCGCTCAGGGTTTCAACCGTGAATCGATCCTCAAATTCACCAACGAGTGCCTGGCACCGACGGCCAGTATCACTTTGCTGGTCGGCGCCGGCGGTGGTCTGAACCGGATTCTGGTGGACGCTGGGGTCACCGATCAGATTGTCGGGCTGGCCCACGAATTTCACCTGTCGCCGCTGATCATGGGCTGGCTGTTCGCCGCGTTGATGCGGGTGGCCACCGGCTCGGCCACCGTGGCGATGACCACCGCGTCCGGCGTGGTTGCGCCGGTGGCCATCGGTCTGGGTTATCCACACCCGGAATTGCTGGTGCTGGCGACCGGCGCCGGCTCGGTGATCTTTTCCCACGTCAACGACGGCGGCTTCTGGTTGATCAAGGAATACTTCAACATGACGGTCGCGCAGACGTTCAAGACCTGGACCGTGCTTGAGACCCTGATCTCGCTGGTCGCTTTCGCTTTGACCGTCGGCCTTTCTTACCTGCTGTAACCGGAGCCCGCCGCCATGGACATCCTTTATCAGATCCGCGCCCGTCAGGACTCCTTCAGCGCCGGCGAGGGCCGTATCGCCCGACTGATGCTCGACGATGTCGGTTTTGCCGCCTCCGCCAGCCTCGAAGAGCTGGCGCAACGGGCCGAAGTCAGTACCGCCACGTTGTCGCGTTTTGCCCGTACGGTGGGCTGCCGCGACCTGCGCGATCTGCGCCTGCAACTGGCCCAGGCCAGCGGCGTTGGCAGCCGTTTTCTCGACCCGGCGGGTACCCCTGAACAGTCGGCGTTCTACGGGCAGATTGTCGGCGATATCGAAACCACGCTGCGCCAGCATCTGGCTGGATTCGACGAATCGCGCTTCGCCGACGCGGTGAAAATGCTCGGCCAGGCGCGGATGATTCATGCGTTCGGCATGGGCGGTTGCTCGACCCTGTGCAGCGATGAATTGCAGGTACGCCTGGTGCGCCTCGGCTACCCGATTGCGGTGTGCCACGACGCGGTGATGATGCGCGTCACCGCCGCCAGCCTCAATGCCGAGCACGTGCTGATCGTCTGCTCGCTGACCGGCATCACCCCGGAGCTTTTGGAAACTGTCGAGCTGGCGCGCAACTATGGCGCACGCATTCTGGCCATCACCCGCGCCGACTCGCCGCTGGCCGAACTGGCCGACATCGTTCTGCCGCTGCAAGGCGCGGAAACTTCGTTCATCTACAAACCGACGGCGGCGCGCTACGGCATGTTGCTCGCCATCGATGTGCTTGCGACCGAGCTGGCGCTGGCCAATCCTGAAGACAATCAAGAGCGTCTGCGGCGGATCAAACTCGCCCTCGACGAATACCGTGGCGGCGACGATCACCTGCCGCTGGGAGACTGACATGCAGTACGACACGCTGATCCGCAACGCCACCGTCATCGATGGCAGCAACACGCCCGGCTACCGCGCCGATGTGGCGATTCTCAACGGACGCATCGAACGCATCGGCGACCTGCACGATGCCCGCGCCACGGAAGACATCGACGCCGCCGGCCGCGTGCTCGCCCCGGGTTTCATCGACGTACACACCCACGACGACACCGTGGTCATCCGCCAGCCGCAGATGCTGCCCAAACTCAGCCAGGGCGTGACCACGGTGATCGTCGGCAACTGCGGGATCAGCGCCTCGCCGGTCAGTCTCAAAGGCAATCCGCCGGACCCGATGAACCTCCTCGGCACAGCCGCCGCATTCGTCTATCCACGTTTCAGCGATTACCGCGCCGCCGTCGAAGCGGCGAACACCACGCTGAACGTCGCCGCGCTGGTTGGTCACACCGCGCTGCGCAGCAATCACCTCGACGACCTGTTTCGTTGCGCCACGCCTGACGAAATCGCCGCCATGCGTGAGCAATTGCGTGAAAGCCTTGAGGCCGGCGCGCTCGGTTTATCCACAGGCCTGGCCTACGCCAGCGCCTTCAACGCTTCCACCGATGAAGTGAAGCAACTGACCGAAGAACTGACCGCGTTCGGCGCGGTGTACACCACCCATCTGCGCAGTGAATTCGAGCCGGTGCTGGAGGCGATGGACGAAGCGTTCAGCATCGGCCGTCACTCGCAGTCCCCGGTGATCATTTCCCACCTCAAATGCGCCGGTGTCGGTAATTGGGGGCGCAGTCCGCAGTTGCTCGCGGCGTTGGAGCAAGCAGCGAAAACCCAGCACGTGGGCTGCGATTGCTATCCCTACGCGGCGAGCTCTTCGACGCTGGATCTGAAGCAAGTCACCGATGCCCATCGCATCACCATCACCTGGTCGACGCCGCATCCTGAAGTCAGCGGCCGCGACCTGATCGACATCGCTGCCGAATGGAACGTGCCACTGCTCGAAGCCGCCAAACGCCTGCAACCGGCGGGCGCGGTGTACTACGGCATGGACGAGGCGGACGTACGAAAGATTCTCGCGCATCCGCTGTCGATGGTCGGGTCTGACGGACTGCCGGAAGACCCATTCCCGCACCCACGCTTGTGGGGCGCTTTCCCACGAGTGCTCGGCCATTTCAGTCGCGATCTCGGGTTGTTTCCGCTGCACACCGCCGTGCACAAGATGACCGGTCTGTCGGCGGCGCGGTTTGGCTTGAAAGGGCGCGGCGAGATTCGCGAGGGCTATTGGGCGGATCTGGTCTTGTTCGATCCTGAGACGGTGCGCGATGTGGCGGATTTCACTGATCCGCAACGGGCGGCGCAGGGGATTGAGGGGGTGTGGGTCAATGGCGCGTTGAGCTATCGCGACGGGCAGGCAAATGGTCGCCGGGAAGGGCGGTTTCTGGCGCGGCAGAGGGATTTGCGCGAAGGGTTTCATTGATTGCCAAGCCCCGGTAGGCGCTGCCGAAGGCTGCGATCTTTTGATCTGCGTCTCATAGTGGCACTCTGAGATTAAAGAATGTCGAAACCAAGCCGAATTGCTGACATCCAGCCCCGCTAAACGCTTGGGCCAACCAGTCAGGGAGCACCCCATGAGCTTCGGCAAAACCACCCCGATCCTGCGGATCTTCGATGAAGCCAAGGCGTTGGAGTTCTACGTCGACTTCCTCGGCTTCAAGATCGACTGGCAGCACCGTTTCGAAGCGAATTTCCCGCTGTATCTGCAGGTGTCCCGTGGCGAATGCGTGCTGCACCTGTCCGAGCATCACGGCGACGCGACGCCGGGCTCGGCGTTGCGCATCGAGACCGACGAGCTGGAGGCGTTTCAGCAGCAGTTGCAGGCCAAGGATTACAAGTTCTCGCACCCACAGATTCAGGCGATGCCGTGGGGCAGTCAGGACATGACGATTGCTGATCCGTTTGGTAATCGGTTGGTGTTCACCAACGCGATCAGTGTCTGAGTCGAGCCATACAAAAAAAGCGCTGCCAAACCATTAAGGTGGCTACTGGCGCCATCGCTGGCAAGCCAGCTCCCACAGTGATCGCGTCGTACACAAAATTTGTGCTTTACCAAGAAACCTGTGGGAGCTGGCTTGCCAGCGATGAGGCCAGAACAATCACCCCCGATGCATCTGCCGAAACTCCCCCGGCGGCATCCCGCGCCGGCTCTTGAAGGTTCGGTGAAAAGAGCGCGGCTCGGTAAACCCCAGATACTGCGCAATGTCCTGAATCGGCAACGTACTGTTGAGCAAATAATGCTCCGCCAGCTCTTGGCGCAAATCGTCGAGAATCTGCTGATACGACGTCCCCGCCTGATGCAACTGCCGCTGCAACGTGCGCACCGACACCGCGAGCTGCTCGGCCACCTGTTCCTTGCGCGGCAAGCCTTCCTTGAGCAGCTGACGCAGGATGCTTTTGACCCGCTGCTCCAGCGACGCATCCTCCAGCGTCGCCATCAACCCCATCGCATGTTCTTCCAGGGTGCGCAGCAACTGCGCGTCGGCCTGGCGCAGCGGTAATTGCAGATACGCCAACGGCACGATCAGCGCCGAATACGCTTGCTCGAACAGCACCGGGCAATCGAAAAACGCTTCGTACTGCGCCTGACTGGCGTCTGCCGGGCACGGGTGTTCCAGCCACACGGCGGCGGGCGACATCTGCGTGTCGGCAATCCAGCGCGCATATTGCAGCCATGAACCAAGAACGTTTTCCACCAGATGCCGGCGAATCCGCGGACGCTCGTAGCGGCAAGTCCAGATCAGATGCACGTGACCGTCCTGCACGTCGGCGCGGCTGACGCCCATGTCGCCCACCAGCTTTTCGAACGGCATGATCCGGCTCATCGCATCGCCCAGGGTCGCGCAGTTCATCGTGATGTAACCGAGCACGCTCCAGGAATTGGGCAGGACGAAGTTTGCCGCGTTGAGACCAAACAGCGGATCGCCCGAGTGCTCGCAGAAATAATCGAGCAGGCGCTCATGGGTTTCGCCCGGCAGGCGCAGGCTGTTGTCGCTCAGTTGCTGCGCCTGCAAACCGGCAGCGGCCAACGCCGGCTCGATGGCCATGCCCAGTTGCTCGGCATGGCGCACGTATTTGAGCAGCGGCGGAACCGAGGTGAAGCCGAGCGATTGCATGATCCGAATCCCTTGATCAAGGCCTGCGTGAGCGAATGAATGCCTGAAAGGTAATTTGAAACCCCGACTAAAGTAAATGGCTGGCACTTGCGCGACGTTTGACTCAATTGGCTACTCGAACTGGCCGGATGCGACCGTGACACTTTTTGGCCGCTGACTAGTATGGAGGCCTGCAATATCACTGATCAGACTGCATAAGAAGGACAGACGTATGCGACGCTGGAACGGCTGGGGAGATGCAACCACGGTGGTCGAACTGCCGGCCCAGGGTGCGAGTTTTCTCCATGAACGGTTGGGGGCCGGGCGCGCGCTGCCCGATGCGACGCTGGAGGCAGCATTGGCGCGGGTGCCGGTCTCGCGGCTGGCGGCGCACGCCTTGTACAGCGTTGATGCCCATGATCGTCTGCTGCACGCTCGGGGCCAGAGTTTGCCGGACTGGCTGGCGCTGCGCGAAGGCGCGCTGGGCAACTATCCGGACGCGGTGGCGTTTCCGGAGACCGCCGTGCAGATCCGCCAATTGCTGGCGCTCGCCCATGAGCAGGACCTGTGCCTGATTCCCTACGGCGGCGGCACCTCGGTGGCCGGGCATATCAATCCGCCGGATTCGGCGCGACCTGTAGTGACCGTGTCGCTGGCGCGGATGAATCGTCTGATCGACCTCGACGAGCAGAGCCAACTGGCGACGTTTGGCCCCGGTGCCAGTGGCCCGCAGGTGGAAAGTCAGTTGCGCGCTCGCGGTTACACGCTGGGGCATTTCCCGCAGTCGTGGGAGTTGTCGACGCTGGGCGGTTGGGTCGCCAGTCGCTCCAGTGGTCAGCAGTCGTTGCGCTACGGGCGTATCGAGCAGTTGTTCGCCGGCGGCACCCTGGAAACTTTCGCCGGGCCCTTGGAAATTCCGACGTTCCCAGCTTCGGCGGCGGGGCCTGATCTGCGCGAAGTGGTGCTCGGTTGCGAGGGCCGTTTCGGGATCATTTCCGAGGTCAAAGTGCGGGTCAGTCCGCTACCCGCCGATGAGCGTTTTTACGGAGTGTTCCTGCCCAGTTGGAGCAAGGCGATGCAAGCGATCCGCCAATTGGCGCAGGCACGAGTGCCGCTGTCGATGCTGCGTTTGTCGAACGCGGTGGAGACCGAAACCCAACTGGCGCTGGCCGGGCATCCGCAGCAGATCGCCTGGCTGGAGAAGTACCTGAACCTGCGCGGCGCCGGTGAAAGCAAGTGCCTGCTGACTTTCGGCGTGACCGGCAACCGTCGGCAAAACGCGTTGTCGCTGAGTCAGGCGCGCCAGCATCTGAAAGCCTTCGGCGGCGTGTTTACCGGCACCTTGCTCGGCAAGAAGTGGGCGCAGAACCGCTTCCGTTTCCCCTACCTGCGCGAGAACCTGTGGAACGCCGGCTACGTCGTCGACACCCTGGAAACCGCCACCGACTGGAGCAACGTCGATAATCTGCTCAACCTGATCGAAAACAGCCTGCGCGATGCCTTGGCAGCGCAGGGCGAGCGGGTGCATGTGTTCACCCATCTGTCCCACGTTTACGGCGAAGGCTCGAGCATCTACACCACTTACGTGTTTCGCCCGGCTGCGGATTATCCGGCGACGCTGGCGCGCTGGCAGGCGCTCAAGCACGCGGCCAGCCAGACCATCGTCGACAACCACGGCACCATCAGCCACCAGCATGGGGTCGGCAAGGATCACGCGCCGTACCTGCCGCGCGAAAAAGGCGCGCTGGCGATGGATACCTTGCAGGCGCTGAGCAGGCACTTCGATCCGGCCGGGCGCCTCAACCCCGGCACGCTGATGCAGGAGTGACGATCATGCACCCGGACTGGAACGCCGCGTGGCGCCAGCAAACCTTGCCGACATTGGCCGACGCAAGCTGGGATCTGATCGTCATCGGCGGCGGCATCAGCGGTGCCGGCATTCTGCGCGAAGCGGCACGGCGTGGCTGGCGTTGTCTGCTGCTGGAGCAACGGGATTTCGCCTGGGGTACCTCCAGCCGGTCGTCGAAAATGGTTCACGGCGGATTGCGTTATATCGCCAAGGGCCAGTGGCGCCTGACCCGCGATTCGGTGCGCGAGCGCCAGCGCCTGCTAGACGAAGCGCCGGGGCTGGTGGAGCCGATGAGTTTCCTGATGCCGCACTATCGCGGCGGCTTTCCCGGGCCGCGTGTGCTCGGTGGCTTGTTGTCGGTGTACGACGCATTGGCCGGACGCCGCAGCCACCGTTTTCATGACGCGCAGCAACTGCGGTTTCTCGCGCCGGGGGTGAAGGAAAACCATCTGCTCGGTGGCACCTGTTTTGTCGATGCGCTGACCGATGATGCACGGCTGGTGATGCGCGTGTTGCACGAAGCACGAGCCGATGGCGCAGTGGTGCTCAACGGGGTGCGCGTCGAACATTTGCTGCGCGAAGACGGCCGGGTGTGTGGGGTGCAGATCGAGGACTGTGAGGCGGGTGGGTCGCGGCAATTGCGTTGCGACGTGCTGGCGGTGGCGACCGGCGCGTGGGCTGAGCGCCTGCGTTTGCCCGAGGCTCCGCGACAACTGCGGCCATTGCGCGGCAGTCATCTGCTGCTGCCGGGCTGGCGTTTGCCAGTGGCGCAGGCCTTCACGTTTCTGCATGCGCGCGACCGGCGGCCGGTGTTTGTTTTTCCGTGGGAAGGGGCGACGGTGGTTGGCACTACGGATCTCGATCATCGTGAGGATCTGGATCAGAGCGCGAGCATCAGCACCGAAGAACTCGACTATCTGCTGGCGGCCTGCACGCAACAATTTCCAGGTGCCGAAGTGACGGCGAGCGATGTGCTGTCGACCTGGTCCGGCGTGCGTCCGGTGGTGGGCAGCGCGGCGGGTCAACAGCAAGGCAAGCCGTCGAATGAAACCCGTGAGCATGTGCTGTGGCTGGAGCCGGGTTGCGTCACGTTAGCTGGCGGCAAACTGACAACGTTTCGCCCGCAAGCCATCGAAGTGCTCAAAGCCTGTGCCGACATGCTTGGCCGTGCTTTCGAAGATGACGGCGCGCCGGTATTCGCAGCCGTACCGCCACTGACTATTCCCGGACTCAGCCCGCAACAGTGGCGACGGCTGGCCGGCAGGCACGGTCGCGATCTGCCGCGACTGGCGCAGTTGATCGCCGAGTTGGGCCACGAAACGGTTGGCAACACTGACACCTTGTGGGCAGAACTGGCCTTCGCCTGTGAGGCGGAAATGGTGCTGCACCTCGATGATCTGTTGCTGCGCCGCACCCGTCTGGGCCTGTTGCTGGCGCGCGGTGGTGAAGAATATTTCGCTGCCATCCGCCAACTCTGCCAGCCCCGCCTGGGCTGGGACGATGCACACTGGCAGCAAGAGCTGCAGCGTTACCGGGCGTTGTGGCAACGTCACCACGGCCTGCCGGATGCCACACCTTGAGGCCCCTTGAAGAGAGCGCCATGCATAACCACTCGAACAAGCGCTACCTGCTGGCGATCGACAACGGCACCCAGAGCGTGCGCGCATTGCTCTTCGATTTGCAGGGCAATCTGCTTGGTAAAGGCAAGGTCGAGTTGCAGGCGTACTACTCGACGCAACCGGGCTGGGCCGAGCAGGACCCGCAGTATTACTGGGCGAAACTCGGCGAGGCTTGTCAGCAACTGTGGGCGCAAACCGGGATTGATCGCTCGCAGATTGCCGGGGTGTCGCTGACCACCCAGCGCGGCACGGTGATCAACGTCGATGCCGAGGGCAAGCCGCTACGCCCGGCGATTCTGTGGCTCGATCAGCGCCAGAGCGACGTCGAGGGCGGGATCAAGGGACCGTGGGGCTGGCTGTTCAAACTGGTCGGCGCGCAGGCCACCGTGGATTATTTTCGCGCGCAGGCCGAGGCCAACTGGATCGCCAGACACCAGCCTGAAGTCTGGGCGGCGACCGACAAGTTTTTGCTGCTCTCGGGGTTTCTCACCCATCGCCTGTGCGGGCGCTTTGTCGACTCGGTCGGCTGTTGCGTCGGCTACCTGCCGTTCGACTTCAAACGCCTGAAATGGGCCGCACCCAGCGACTGGAAATGGCGGGCGCTGGCGGTGCGCCCGGAGCAATTGCCGACCTTGCACAAACCTGGCGAAACCCTCGGCTATATCACCGCCGAAGCCGCTCGCCATACCGGCATTCCCGAAGGTTTGCCGCTGATTGCTGCCGGCGCTGACAAGGCCTGCGAAGTGGTCGGTTCAGGCGTGGTCGATGCGAGCACCGTGTGCCTGTCCTACGGCACCACCGCGACCATCACCAGCACCCGCTCGCGCTATCTGGAAATCGTCCCGTTGATTCCGCCGTACCCCTCGGCGGTGCCCGACCAGTACAACTGCGAGGTGATGATTTATCGCGGTTACTGGATGGTCAGCTGGTTCAAGAATGAGTTCGGCCTGCGCGAAATGCAGCAGGCGCAAGAGCAGGGCATTGAACCCGAGCAACTGTTTGATGCGCTGGTCAACGCGGTGCCGCCGGGATCGATGGGGCTGATGCTGCAACCGTACTGGTCGCCGGGGATTCGTGAGCCGGGCGTCGAGGCCAAGGGCGCGATGATCGGCTTCGGCGACGTGCACACCCGCGCGCACATTTACCGGGCGATTCTGGAAGGGCTGGCGTATGCGTTGCGCCAGGGCCTGGAGAACATCGAGAAGCGCTCGAAGGTGTCGGTCAAGCGTCTGCGGGTGGCCGGTGGCGGTTCGCAGAGTGATGCGGCGATGCAGCTGACGGCGAATATCTTTGGTCTGCCGGCGGAGCGCCCGCATGTGTATGAAGCATCGGGGCTGGGCGCGGCGATCTGTTGTGCGGTGGGGTTGGGCTTGTATGCGGATTTCCCCACGGCGATCGCCGCGATGACGCGAGTGGGCACGGTGTTCACGCCGCAGCCCGAGGCGCAGCAGGTCTATGAGCGTTTGTACAACGAGGTGTACCTGCGCATGTATCGCCAGCTCAAGCCGCTGTACCAGAGCATCCGCAAAATCACCGGTTACCCCGCCTGAAAAAACACCACCAATCCCCTGTAGGAGCTGCCGAAGGCTGCGATCTNATCTTTTGACTTTGATTTTTTAAAAACAAGATCAAAAGATCGCAGCCTTCGGCAGCTCCTACACAGGTGAGCGGTGAGCTTCATATGGCGCTATCGGAGAACTTTTCTGGTGAGATCGGACAGTGTCAGCGCCGGAGGTGGTTGTTAGGCTCAATCCCCACAGCACCTCCAATAAGAACTAAAAGCAATGAAGCTGACTTTTCTCCTGTTGCTGCTTTGTGCAACGGCCCCGACGGCGTGGGGCTGGTCGAACCACACGGTGGGCAGCTATCTGGCGTTGCAGCAACTGCCGGCGCTGCGCGATGCGCCGCCGGTCGAAGTCGAGCCGCTGGAGCGTTTTCTCGCCGAGCAATATCCGGCCGTGGTCGCGCTGCTGGAGCAACAGGAAAGCTTCGCCCGTGAACACTTCACCCAATACCCGCCGCGCCCCGACAATCTGAAGCTGCCCGCGGTGCCGGGCGACAATCTGCGCCATGATTTTCTTACTGCGTTGCGGCTCAATCCGCGCATTCATCTGGCGATGGTCATTCAGCCGCTGCCGGGCCAAGACATCCCCGAGCGCGAACATCTCAGCGCCGATCAGGTGATGGTCGAGCAGACGCTGTCACCGTGGAATCGCCAGCGCTTCATTCGCGTGGCGGATGGCGAGAACGTCGCGCCGCTGGCGGTACTGGCAAGCGCCGCCGACGAGCCGGATTATGGTCACGACATCAATCTGTTCAGCGACAACCCCGGCGAGGTCGGCGCGCGTTATGGCTTCGGCCCGCAGCCGTTCGGCGATGCGCGTTTTCAGTACAGCTCGCAGGCGCCGTTCCACATGGGCTTCTTCCATGAAAGCGCGGTGGTGTATGCCGCAGCCGGATTTCTTCAGCGCAGTTGGCCGGACTGGCGCGCGTATCAGTACCTGGGCCTGGCGCGACTGGCGTTCGCCACTGGCCATCCGTACTGGGGCTATCGGTTCTTGGGTTGGGGCGTGCACCACGTGCAGGACCTGACCCAGCCGTATCACGCCAAGCCGTTGCCCGGGGTCGAACTGCCGAGTCTGTTGTTGCTGGAGGGCAAGGCGCTGGCCGGTTTTGCCGATGATAAAAAAGCCTCGATCGAACGGGTCGCCACCCGCCACATGGAAATCGAGAAGTATCAATCGACCTGGCTGCGCCGCGTGCTGCGCACCGGTCAGGCGCACCCGATGCTCGCGGCCTACGCCGATGTCGCTCAAGACCAACAGTATCCGCCGTACTCGGTGGGCTACTTGCGCGACGTGGTCAGCGCCGAGTCGGTCGAGGACTCGGCGGCGTTCGATGAAGCCATCGGCCAATGGCTGGAGACGGCCCCGGTGACCAGCGATTTCAGCAGCGGCAACCAGATGCAGCGCGAGCGTTTCGAGCATCCGGCACTCAATCAGCAGCTGTTCAAACTGCTCGGCCATTTCGGCGCGCACAGCCGGATTTATGTCCGTGCGGGACTCACACCGTAGCCATCGCGGTCACGCAAAAAACAATAAGAACAAGGAGGAACCCATGATCAACACTCGATTGCGCCTCACCGGCGTGGCACTTCCCGGCGTCGGTCTGGCGGGGCTGCTGCAACTCTGTGCGGTGGATGCGCTGCAGGCGGCCGAGTTCAGCGTGCTGGACAATCAAGTCACCGGATCGATCGACACGACCCTGTCCTATGGCCGTTTGTGGCGGGTGCAGGGCCGCGACAAGAACAACGACGACGTCAACACCAACGACGGCAATCGCAACTTCGATACCGGGCTGGTTTCCGAGGTGTACAAGATCACTTCCGAGCTGGAGGCCAACTACCAGAACTACGGGATGTTCCTGCGCGGCACGGCGTTCTACGACACCCAGTTGATGGACAAGCGCAACGATTACTACCGTAACAACAACCCGGCGCAGCCAAGCCAGAGCTACCCGCAGGATGATCGCTTTACCAGCCAGACCCGCGACATCGCCGGCAGCCGGATCGAGATGCTCGACGCCTATGTCTACGGCAATTGGGACGTGGCGCAGATGCCAGTCACCGCGCGGGTAGGGCGTCAGGTGTTCAACTGGGGCGAGGGGATTTTCTATCGCGGCGGGATCAACACCACCAACCCGGTGGACGCCGCCAAGTACCGCTTGCCGGGCGCCGAGGTCAAGGAGGTGCTGATGCCGGTGGAGGCCGTGAGCTTCAACATCGGCCTGACCGATTCGTTGACCCTGGAGAGCTTCTACCAGACCAACTGGAAGGAAACCCGCATCGACCCGGTGGGCACTTTCTATTCGCAGACCGACCTGTTCGCCGATGGCGGCAACACCGGTTACAACAACTTCAGCGGCACCGCGCTTGATACCCCGGTGCCGGGGTTCGGCAACGTCATCGGGCTGTACAGCGCATTGGGCAACAACCCATTGCTCGGCCCGACGCTGAAAAGCACCGGCCTGTACGCCAACGGCGTGACACCGGCCTACGGCAATACGCTGAAAGTGGCGTCGATCGGCAAGGACTACAACGCACGCAACGACGGCCAGTTCGGCTTCGCCTTCCGCTATATCGCCGAGGCGCTCAACAGCACCGAGTTCGGCCTGTACCTGGTCAACTACCACGCCAAGGAACCGACCATCGCCGCAGATCTGGGTGGCTACAAGGGTATCGACATGAATGCCCTGACCAACATGCTCGCTGGTGTGGCCGGCAGTCAGGCCGGGGCGCTGGCCAACGGTCTGGCGACAGCCGACGTGATGGGCAATATTCAGGCGCATCGGCGTTATGCCGAAGACATCCGCATGTACGGTTTCAGCTTCAACACCACTTTGGGCCAGGCCTCCGTATTCGGTGAGATTGCCTACCGGCCGAACCTGCCGATCGGCATCGCCGCGACTAACGACTTGATCGGCGACCTGGCCAACGGTGCCGCTGTGGCGGTGACCGATAAGCCCGTCAACGTCGGCGGGCAGATGGTCACCCTCGACAGCGAGATCAACAACGCCGAGCGCGTGGAAGCGTTCAACACCTCGCTGGGCAGCATCTACAACTTCGGCCCGACGCTGTCGTTCGACTCGATGTTCGGCATCTTCGAACTGGCCTCCGAACACCTGCGCGGCAGCAGCCTGCAATACACCGCCTACGACGGCAGCACGCGCTATTACGCCGGTACCGGCAACACCTCTTATGTGTCCGGCGGCGATCGCGACGATCAGGTCAATCGCAACTCTTACAGCTACACGGTGATGTTCAACGGCACCTGGAACGATGTGTACGCCGGGGTCAACGTCTCGCCGTACGTCGTCTACAAGGACGACTTCAAGGGCAACAGTTATCAGGCCGGCAACACCATCGACGGGCGCAAGGCTTACACATTGGGGATCAAGGCCAACTACCAGAACAAGCTCGAAGCCGAGGTGCAATACACCAACTTCTGGGGCGGCGGACAGAACAACGGGATTCGCGACCGCGACAACGTCGGGTTCAACCTCAAGTATTTCTTGTGAGTTTCAGACGCAGATCCCGGGACAACTCATCCCCCTGTGGGAGCGGGCTTGCCCGCGATGACGGCAGCACATTCGACATCAATGGTGGCTGACCCACCGCTATCGCTGGCAAGCCAGCTCCCACAGGGTATGCATTCTGGAGAAGAACATGTTTCATATTTCAAGATTGACGAAGACAACGCTGGCGCTCGTGCTGGGTCTCGCCGCGAGCAGCACATTGGCTGCCATCACCCCACAACAAGCCGAACAACTGAAAACCACCCTCACGCCCATGGGCGCCGAGCGTGCCGGCAACGCTGCCGGCACCATTCCAGCCTGGACCGGCGGCATCACCCAGGCGCCAGCCGGCTACAAACCGGGCCAACATCACCCGGATCCGTATGCGGCGGACAAGCCGCTGTTCACCATCACCAAGGCCAATCTGGAGCAGTACAAGGCCCACCTCAGCCCCGGTCAGATTGCGTTGTTCAATAGCTATCCCGACACGTTCCAGATGCCGGTCTATCCGTCGCGCCGTTCCGGTTCGGCGCCGCAATGGCTGTATGACAACACGTTGAAGAATGCGACCTCAGCCAAGCTGCTGGAGGGCGGCAGCGGATTCGCCGATGCCTACGGCGGCGTACCGTTCCCGGTGCCCAAGGACGGTATCGAAGTGCTGTGGAACCACATCACCCGTTATCGCGGGATTTACGTGGTGCGTCGTGCGTCCGAAGCCCCGGTGCAGCGCAACGGCAGCTTTGCCCTGGTCACCTCACAGCAAGAAGCACTGTTCAATTTTTATCGTCCGGGCGGGCAGTACGCCGACCTGAAAAACATCCTGTTCTACTACCTCGCTTTTGTGAAAAGCCCGGCGCGGTTGGCCGGTGGCGCGGCGTTGGTCCACGAGATGCTCGATCAACTCAAGGACCCGCGCCAGGCCTGGGTCTACGACGCCGGCCAACGTCGCGTGCGCCGTGCGCCGAACCTGGCGTATGACACGCCGATCGCCTCATCCGATGGCCTGCGCACCGCCGACGATACCGACCTGTTCAACGGCGCGCCGGACCGCTACGACTGGAAGCTCAAGGGCAAGCAGGAGATCTACATCCCCTACAACAACTACAAGGTCGGCAGCCCCGACGTGAAGTACGCCCAACTGCTGACCCCGGGCCACCTCAACCCGCAATTCACCCGCTATGAGCTGCACCGTGTGTGGGTGGTCGAAGGCAACCTGAAGCCGGGCGCGCGACATGTCTATTCCAAACGCGTGCTGTTCCTCGACGAGGACAGCTGGGGCGCGGCGCTGGTCGATCAATACGATGGGCGCGGGGAATTGTGGCGGGTGTCGATGGCCTACCTGAAAAACTTCTACGACCTGCCAACCACCTGGAGCGCACTGGACGTGTTTCACGACCTGCAGGCCCGCCGTTACTACGTGCAGAATCTCGACAACGAAGAAGCCTCCACCGTCGACTTCTCGCAACCGGTGCCGGAAGACGCGTATTTCATGCCATCGGCGTTGCGCCAGCGCGGGACTCGCTAAGGGGCACCGGACTGCTGATCGAACGCAATCCCTGTAGGAGCTGCCGCAGGCTGCGATCTTTTGACTTTGATTTTAAAAACAAGATCAAA
>NZ_JBQEPG010000037.1:0-37534 GCF_052045635.1 Pseudomonas sp. 22189 | reverse complement strand
TTTGTTTTTAAGATCAAGATCAAGATCAAGATCAAAAGATCGCAGCCTTCGGCAGCTCCTACATGGGATAGGTGATAGCTCAACGCCATGGTCTGAATCTTGCCTTGCTTCTCCCCTCGAACGCGGCGGCCTTACAAAGGTCGCCGAGAATGGGAAGTTTCGCTACAGAGCCGGCCTACCGAGCGGGCGAGAGTGAACTTTCGAGACCTTTTAGCAGGGCACAACATCGAGGTCGCACGACCGCGATGCACGCCGTTGGTGCGTGGTGTCCAGAGGAGTCATGGGGCATGCAGGCTTTCCTTTCACCGGGGATCAAATTGCTGGGGCGGTTTGGCTTCGCGCGTAAATTTCAGCTGTTGTTTCTGCTGTTCATTCTGCCGTTGGCCGGCAGCCTGTTGATGATTGGTCAGGACTATCGCGACAAGCTCAATCTGATTGCCGGTGAGCGTGCCGGCGTGCGCCAGTTTCTCAGCCTCGATGCCCTGGACAACCTGCTCGCCGCCCAGCGTGACCGCGCCGCCCGTTGGCGCGCCACCGAAACCAATCGCCAGCCGACCCCGGCCACCCTCGCCGCCATGGCTGCATTTGACGCCGTGCAACCGGCCCTCCAGCAAGCCACCAGCGATCTGGGCAACGCGCTGAACAAGGAAGGCGCCGAAGGCGAAACCCTCGCCCGCTATCAAGCCCTGCAAACCGCGCTCGGTGGTCTGGACTCGAAAAGCCTGAGCAGCGTCGGCTGGTGGCCGGACGGTTACGACCGCTTCACCAACGCCCTCAGCGCCCTGCAAGCGTTGCGCGAGCAAATCGTCATGGACAACCGCCTGACGCTGGCGCCATGGCTGGAAACCTATCTGCTGACGCAGATCTCCACACAGCACGCACCGGATCTGATCGAGCGCGTGGGCCGCCTCGCCGCCGTCGGCCAGGCTTCGGTGGTCTCGGGACAATTCACTTTGCAGAGTCGCTTGCAGTTGCGCGATCTGCGTGGCCGCATCGGCGACGCCCGCGAACAGCTTGTCAAAACCGCAGGCCTGCTCGAAGCGCGTCTGCCGAGCGATTTGCACACCTGGGCCGGTCAGTATCACGACAGCCTCAAGCGCCTTGATGCCGGGCTGAAGGTGCTGGATGACGGCGTGTTTGGCGGCAGCATTACACTCAAACCGGAAGACTTCGAACGCAACCTTGATGCTCTGCTGGGCGATCTCGCCTCGTTGCGCCAGCAATCACTGCTGTCGCTGGATCAGCGCCTGGACGCTTACCACGCTTCGGCGATTCGCCAGTTCATCGTGGTCGCCGCGGTGTTCGGTTGCCTGTTGCTGGCGGCGTTGTACCTGTTCGTCTGCCTGCAAGCCTCGATCCGCCGCAGCGCCAGCGGCATTACCCTGCTTGCCGAAGCCCTGCGTGACGGCAACCTGAGCCTGCAAGTGCCCGTGGTGGGCCGCGATGAGCTGGCGGCGATCAGCACCGCGCTCAACGTCGCGGTGGTGCAACTGCGCGCCAGCATGCTCGGGGTCGATCACGAAACCTCGCAACTGAGCCACGCGGTGCGCAGCCTCAACGATCATTCCAGCGGCGCGCTGAGCGAAGTCGAAGCGCAGCAGTTACAGATCAGCCAGATCGCCGCCGCTGCGACGCAACTGGCCGCCACTTCGCAAGGTGTGGCGCAGAGTTGCGAACAGGCCTCCAGCAGCGCCCAACAGACCCGGCGCATCGCTGCCGACAGCAGCCGCGACAGCCAGCGCACCACGGCGAGCATTCAGCAACTCAACCAACGGCTGAACGACACCGCAGCGGCACTCGGTCGTGTCAGCGAGCAAGGGCAGCAGATTCAACTGGTGGTCGACACCATCCGTGGCGTCGCCGAGCAGACCAACTTGCTCGCGCTCAACGCCGCCATTGAGGCCGCACGCGCTGGCGAACAGGGACGCGGCTTTGCCGTGGTCGCCGATGAAGTGCGCAGCCTGTCGCAGCGCACCCAGTCATCCACCGCGCAGATCGCCGGCACCGTCGACAGCCTGCGCGCCACGGTCAACGAGGCGGTGAGCCTGATGGAAGCCGCCTGCGGTCAGGCGCAATCGGATGCCGACGCCGTGACCGGTCTTGGTGAACGTCTCGGCGAAATCGCCAGCGCGGTGCAGAGTGTCACTGACACCCTGGCGCAGATCGCCACCGCCGTGGAAGAACAGGCGAGCACCGCCGATGAGGTCAGCGGCAATATCCAGCAGGTCGATCAGGCCGCGGTGCGTCTGCTTGAAGGCGCCCGCGCAGTGAATCTCGCGGCGGATACCCTGAGTCAGGGCAGCAAGGCTCTGAGCGACAACACCGCACGCTTCCGCCTCAGCTGATCACGGCTTCGGGGAAGTCCGCTTCCAGCTCGGTCTTCAGCCACTGGATAAACCACGCCACATCCGCCGAGAACTCGGCGGACGGCGTGAGGACCCGGTAGCTTTCCAGCTTCACCTGCGCGTCCACCGCGCGCACCAGTTTGCCGGACTTGAGCTCCTCGCGAACCAGCACTTCATTGGCCAAAGCAATGCCCTGCCCGCTCTCGGCCACCGACAGCGCGTGATCGTTGTTGACGTAAAGCATGTCGGAATTGAGGTGAATATCCAGCTCGTTGGCGGCGAACCACAGGTTCCACCACTCGCCGTCATCGACGTGGATCAGTTCATGGCGAACCAGATCTGCCGGGCCGATCACAGGCTCGATGCTGGCGAGGTATTGCGGGGTGCAGATCGGAAACACTCGCGGGCAGATCAATGCTGCACGGGAGTCGGCGTACTGCCCGTCGAGGCCATAGACAATGCCCAGATCGGCACTTTTGCCGTCGACTTCGGTGAAGGTCGAGTTTGGCTCGATCGCCAGTTTCAATCCCGGTCGCAGATGCCGCAGGGTTTCGATCCTTGGCATCAACCAGCGCTTGGCAAACCCCGGCACCACCATGATCCGCAACCAGCGCTCGGCATCTTTCGGCCGCGCCTCCTTGCCGGCTTCAATGATCAACTGCAACGCCGCGCTGATCTTGCGGTGGTACTTCTCACCCGCCGGCGTCAAATTGACCCCGCGCGAGGTGCGTTCGAACAGCTGAATGCCCAGCCAGTCCTCCAGCAACTTCACGTGCCGGCCAATCGCTGGCTGGGTCACGTGCAAGGCTTTCGAAGCCTCGACATAGCTGCCCAGACGCGCGGCGGCATCAAATGCACGCACCGCGTTGAGCGGCGGCAAACGGTGGTCGGGCATGATTCCTGGCACCTTTGGCTGTTAAATTAACTAACAGCTGCCATGTTTAAATTGAAGTGTCGCCTCACGCAAGCACTGGCTGATAATCGAGCCACAGCAGAACAATAAAACAGCTGGTTTCACCCCGTACGCAATCTCGATCCTGCCCAGAAAAATAATATCCATGGCCCGACGACGTCGCTGATTCACAGCGCACTCGCAGGCGATGGGGGAATCGGAGGTAACGCATGAATGCCCTGCATTCGCTGCAAACGCTGGCGGTGTCGATCCGCTCGGTACGCAAGGTTTACGGTGACCCGAACACCGGTCCGGTGGCGTTGAAAAACATCGACCTGGACATCCGCGACAACGAATTCTTCACCCTGCTCGGCCCTTCCGGTTGCGGCAAGACCACCCTGCTGCGGATGATCGCCGGCTTCGAGTTTCCTACCGAAGGCGAGATCCTGCTGTACGGCGAAAACATCGCCGACCGACCGCCGTTCCAGCGCCCGGTCAACACGGTGTTCCAGCATTACGCGCTGTTCCCGCACATGACCATCGCCGAGAACCTGGCCTTCGGCCTCGAATCGCAGCCGATGGGCAAGGTGCTGAACAAAGCGCAAATCGCCGAGCGCGTGCTGGAGATGCTCGCGCTGGTGCAGATGGAGCGCTTCGCCAATCGCAAGCCAGCGCAGTTGTCCGGTGGCCAGCAACAACGCGTCGCCCTCGCCCGCGCCCTGGCACCGCATCCGAAAGTATTGCTGCTCGACGAACCCCTTTCCGCGCTCGATCTGAAGCTGCGCCAGGCCATGCGCGAAGAGCTGAAATCGATTCAGGCCAAGACCGGCATCACCTTCATCTTCGTCACCCACGACCAGGAAGAAGCGCTGACCATGTCCGACCGCATCGCCGTGTTGTCCGAGGGCGAAGTGCAGCAGGTCGGCCGCCCGGAAGATATTTACGAACGCCCGCGCAACCGCTTCGTCGCCGACTTCATCGGCGAGACCAACTTCATCCAGGGCACGGTGAAGAAGATCGAGGACGGCATGGCCTGGTTCGCCGGGCCGGCCGGGCATCCGCTGCCGGCGCAAGCGTGCAGCGATGTGACGGTCGGCGCCAGCGTGACGTTATCTGTGCGCCCCGAGCGCCTGCATCTGGTGCCCGCCGCGACCGAGGCCGCGCTGCCGTGCCGGATCGATGCGCAGATCTACCTCGGCACCGACCTGCAATACCAGGTCAGCCTCGGCGACGGCTCGCGCCTCACCGTGCGCACGCCCAACTGCGTCGACCAGAGCCTGCGCTTTGCCGTCGGTTCTCAGGCCGGTCTGCTGTTCGACCGGGGAAGCGCCAGCGTCCTGCACGACTGAGCCTGAGGAGTTGCCATGCACACCTTACCGATTACCAACACGCTGGAACGCCGCAAGGCTTTCCAGAGTTTTCTCGGAGTCAGCCCGGCGCTGGTCGCCATCGGCCTGTTTCTGCTGGTGCCGATCCTGATCGTCATCGGCTATTCGCTGATGGAAGCCAACCCCTACGGAGGGGTCAATAAAGTCTTCAGCACCGATGCCTACACCTCGTTGTTGTTCGAACGGCAGATGGACGACAGCCTGGCCTTTGCCGACTCCTACCTGATCATCGCCTTGCGCTCGGTCGGCATTGCCGGGCTGACCACACTCATCACGCTGTTGATCGGCTTCCCGGTCGCGGTGTGGCTGGCGATGCAACCGGCGCATCGGCGTGGCCTGCTGATCTTCCTGATCACCGTGCCGTTCTGGGCCAACCTGCTGATCCGCACCTACGCGTGGATTCTGCTGCTGCGCAACACCGGGGTGATCAACAACAGCTTGATGGGCATGGGCGTCATCCATGAGCCGTTGCAGCTGTTGTACACCGACGGCGCAGTGCTGCTGGGGCTGGTTTATACCTATGCGCCGTTCGTGGTGCTGCCGATCTACGCCACGCTGGAAAAGATGGACATTCGCTTGCTCGAAGCGGCTCAGGATCTGTACGCCGGCCGCGTGCGCACCTTGCGCAAAGTGGTGTTGCCGATCGCCAAACCGGGAATTCTCGCCGGCGCCATCCTCACGTTCGTGCCGTGCCTGGGCGCGATGATCGCCCCGGAACTGCTCGGTGGCGGCACGCGGATGATGCTCGGCAACCTGATTTTCCGGCAGTTCAGCGATGCACGTAACTGGCCGTTCGGCGCCGCGCTGTCGCTGGTGCTGATGGCCGCCGTGATGCTGGTCTTGATCGTGTATGCCCTGCGCGCCGAGCGCCAGCGCATCGCCAAAGGAGGTGCGTGATGCTCGCGCTATTCAAACGCAAAGGGCTGGGCGTGCAGGACTTCCCCGGTTTCGGCGGCTTCAGCTTCCTGTTCTATCTGTACCTGTACGCGCCGATCGTGGTGCTGGTGGTGTTCTCGTTCAACGCCAACCAATCCGCGACGGTGTGGAGCGGCTTCAGCCTCGACTGGTATCGCGCCGCGTTCGCCAATCAAGCCTTGCGTCAGGCCGCTGGCAACAGCCTGTTGATCGCGGTCTGCGCGAGCATGATCGCCACGGCGATTGCCACCCTCGCCGCCCTCGGCACCTCACGCGGCGCCAAGTTCAAGGGCCTGCAATTGTCGATGGGCGCAATCATGTTGCCGCTGGTGCTGCCGGAAATTGTCGTCGGTGTGGCCACGCTGGCGCTGTTCTCGACCATTGGCCTGTCGCTGGGCTACGGCAACTTGATCATCGCCCATACGGTGTTCTGCATTCCGTTCGCCTACCTGCCGATTCGCGCGCGCCTCAACGACATGGACCTGTCGCTGGAACAAGCCTCGGCCGACCTGTATGCCGGCCCGTGGCGGACCTTCCGCAAGGTGACCTTGCCGCTGCTGATGCCGGGAATTTTTTCCGGGCTGATGCTGGCCTTCATCGTCTCGCTGGATAACTTCGTGATCTCGATGATGGTCGCCCAGGCCGGTACGACAACGCTGCCGATCTTCATCTTCGGCCTGTTGCGCATGGGCGTGACACCCGACGTCAACGCCGTGTCGACCCTGATCCTCGGCGTCTCGGTGCTGTTTGTGAGTCTCTCTTACCTGCTGGGCAAAAAGAACGCCTGAACCTTCCAAGAACTGTGGGGAAATAGCATGAGCAAGTGGATAAAAAGCGTCGGCACTGCGTTGTTCCTGACTGTGCCGCTGGCGATGACCGGCAGCGTTCAGGCCGCGGAAAAACTCAATGTGGTGAGCTGGAGCGGGTACTTCTCGCCGGAGATTCTCGCCAAGTTCCAGAAGCAGACCGGCATCGAAGTCACCGTCGATTCCTACGACTCCAACGAGACCCTGCTGGCCAAACTGAAACAGGGTGGCGCCGGGTATGACGTGGCGATTCCTTCGCACCAGTTCATCCCGATCCTGATCAAGGAAAACCTGTTGGAGCGCTTCGACCCGGTCATGGAGCCGTACTACGCCAGCGTTGTGGATAACCTGAAAAAACCGAGTTGGGACCCGGAGGGCGCGTACTCGGTGCCATTCATCTGGGGCACCACCAGCGTGGTCCTCGACACCGCGCGCTACAAAGGCCCGACTGACAGCTACAAGGTTTTATACGAGCCGCCAGCCGAGTTGCAGGGGCGGATCAACATGTTCGACTCGACCAGTGAGATGGTCGACATGGCCAGCCTCTATCTGAATGTTCCGCTGTGCAGTGAAGACCCGAAACAGATGCAACAAGTGCTGACGCTGCTCAAGGCGCAGAAGCCGTTCGTAAAGACTTACAGCTCCAAGGCCGGCTCGATCCGCGAAAACCTCGCCTCGGGTGAAATCGACATGTCGATGTTCTGGGGCGGCTCATCGATGCGCGCCCGCGAGATGAAACCGAGCCTGAAATACCTGTACCCGAAAGAAGGCGTACTGGCCTGGGTCGACAACATGGTCATCCCCACCGGCAGCAAGAACCCGGCGAATGCCAAGGCGTTCATCGCCTTCCTCAGCCAGCCGGAGAACGCGGCGATGACCCAGAACTTCCTCAAGCACCAGAGCCCGATCAAAGGCGTCGAACCGTTCCTCGATGCGGCGCTCAAGGACGCGCCGGAATTGCACATTCCCGAGGGTACTCACGTGGTGTTCAGCAAGACCTGCGGCGAAGGCGCCATCCGCCTCGCTGACCGTCTCTGGACCAACCTGATGCGTTGATTCCTGCCGCCCCGGCATGACGCCGGGGCGTTTCTTCAGCCGTCTGAAAGGCGCCGTTGTCATGAACTCCAATAACATCAGCGAACTGGTCCTTTTACAGGCCCACGCACTCGCCGACCGCATCCGCCTGCGCCAGGTGTCCTGCCGCGAAGTGATGCAGACTTATCTTGCCCATATCGAACGCTTCAACCCGCAGGTCAACGCGTTGATCAGCCTGCAGGCACCGGATGTTCTGCTGGCCCAGGCCGATGCGCGCGATGCCGAACTGGCGCGTGGCGAATACCGTGGCTGGATGCACGGCCTGCCCCACGCGATCAAGGATCTGTCGCTGACCCAAGGCATCCGCACCACGCTCGGCTCACCGTTGTTCAAGGACTTTATTCCCGAGCGCGACGGCATTATGGTCGAGCGGATCAAGGCTGCCGGCGCGATCATCATCGGCAAGACCAACACCCCGGAATTCGGCCTCGGTTCGCAGAGCTATAACACACTGTTCGGTGCTACCGGCTGCGCTTATGACCCGAGCAAAACCGCCGGTGGCAGCAGCGGCGGCGCAGCAGCGGCGCTGGCGATGCATCTGGTGCCAGTGGCCGATGGCAGCGACATGATGGGTTCGCTGCGCAACCCGGCGGCGTTCAACAATATCTTTGGTTTCCGCCCGTCTCAGGGCCGCGTGCCGTTTGATGACAGTGCCGATCTGTTTTTCGATCAACTTGGCTATGAAGGACCGATGGCCCGCAGCGTGCGCGACGCGGCGTTGCTGCTGTCGGCGCAGGCTGGGGGCGATGCCCGGGCACCGTTGTCCATCGCTGAATCCGGAGAGGTCTTTGCCGCGCCGCTGGAGCGTGATTTCAAGGGCACGCGATTGGGTTGGCTGGGAGACTTCAATGGTTATCTGCCGATGGAAAACGGCGTTCTGTCGCTGTGCGAGAAGACCTTTGCCGACTTTGAAAGCCTTGGCTGCCACGTTGAATCCGTTCAGCCGGGGTTCGCGCCTGAGCGGTTGTGGAGCAGTTGGCGGACGTTGCGGCACTGGATGGTCGCGGGGTCGCTGGGCTCAACTTATGCTGATCCACAGAAGCGCGAGCTGCTGAAACCGGAAGCCTGCTGGGAAGTGGAAAACGGCCTGAAGCTTTCGGCGAGCGAAGTGTTCGCCGCGTCGGTGGTGCGCAGCGATTGGTATCGGGCGATTTCCCGGTTGTTCGAACGCTACGATTACCTGCTGCTGCCCAGTGCACAGGTCTTCCCGTTCGATAAAACCCAGCCTTGGCCGACGTCTATCGAGGGCGTGAGCATGGACACGTATCACCGCTGGATGGAGGTAGTCATCCCCGGCACGCTGTCGGGTTGCCCGGTGGCGAGCGTTCAGGCCGGATTCAATGCGCAGGGGTTGCCGATGGGGCTGCAGATCATCGGCCGGCACCAGGCCGACTTCGCGGTTCTGCAACTGGCGCACGCCTATGAACAGGCCAGCCGCTGGTTCGAACGCTGCCCTTCGCCCCTGCTGAGCCAGTAATTTTGATAAACGGTTGAAAGCGTAGAAAAAATTTTTAAATTTACGCTTGACGCTTTTCCATTTCAGGGGAATAATGCGCGCCACTTGGCTACATAGCTCAGTTGGTTAGAGCATAGCATTCATAATGCTGGGGTCCGGGGTTCAAGTCCCTGTGTAGCCACCAAGTACTAAAAACGGCTTACCGAAAGGTAGGCCGTTTTTTTATGCCTCGAAAAAACCACCCTCCCGTGGCGAGGGGATTCATCCCCGATGGCTGCAAAGCCGCCCCTCTCCATCCAGCTGCCCCATAATTCCTGATTGGCCCTGACCAAGGTTAATGGCACGTCAACAAACCGGGAAAGCACTGCAGGAAAAAGGTGCGCGCGGTGTACGAATTGGATTTTTCGTAAAACCTCGCGCCTGAACCCCACCCCATCGGTTTGCCCGAATTCCCCGTTGACCGACAAGCTCCCCTGGCTCGTTTCAAAGCCATACAGGGAGTTGGCATGGCTCGATTCAAATTTCTCTTCGATGAAGATTGGCTTCGGAAACGTCCGAGAAGGACCGGCTCATGGGCCGCTTGGAATCCGCCTCCCCCGCCGGAGCCGGTGTACATCGAAAAGGATGAATGGCCAACGCCCAAGCCCCGCGAAGACCAGGTGTTCGCCAAGTCCTGCACGCCGGATAACTGGTGTCGAACGGACGCCGGCACTGCGCCAGAGCCCGCCGCCAATTTCGGCAAGATCATGGTCGCGGGTGCCATGCTCTTTCCCTCAGCCAGCACCGCGGTAGCGACCGCGCTCGGCGCCGACCTGGCTTTGGGGCGCATGGCCGGCGGCGGGATTCTGCAACAACGCCTCAACTGGGCCATCCGTGGCGCAGGCGGCGCGGCCAGCGTATTCATCCTCGGGATGCTGCCGACCCGCATGGGCGACGGCACATTGCACACCGACGAACAACTACGCCGCATGAGCCGCGCCAGCACTCGCGTGCGCTTCCAGTTTCGGCGCGATGCCCAAGGCGTCATGCAGGTTTACGGCATCCACGCCGGCGCTTCGGGCGATGACTCGGTCCGTACCGTCAACGTCGAGTGGAACAGCGACAAGACGGCGATGGAGGCCAGGCTCAACGGCATCACGATTTTATGGACGCCGCAACGCGGGCCACACGGTTCAATGCCGCCGCTGGTTTATCCGGAACACCGCGAGCAACTGAACACGATCCTTGTCCACCCGATTCCTGAGAACACTGATACCCAGATAGAAGGCCCGCCCGGCGAAGACATTACCGCCGAAGATTGTATTCTGGTGTTCCCGGCGGACACTGGGCTGAAGTCGCTTTATGTGGTGTTTTCGAGGCCGGCCAGGCTGATGCCGGGGACGGTGACGGGGGTGGGGGAGGATGTTTCGGGGATATGGCTCATCGGAGCAAGCTCTGGGGTAGGAGTTCCAATTCCGACGGACGTGGCAGACTCGCTGCGTGGACACGACTTCAAAAGCTTCGACTCGTTCAGAGCAGCCCTTTGGAAAGCCGTTTCGGAGTCAGCCGTGGTGGATCAGTTCATCAAACAGAACGCTGGCCGTATGCGTAAAGGCAAAGCACCACGTGTGCGCAAAGCCGATAGCGTCGGTGGTAGAAGATCTTACGAACTTCATCACCTCGAAAAAATATCAGAGGGCGGCGGCGTTTACGACGTAGATAATCTGCGAGTGAATACGCCGCGAAACCACATCGATATCCACCGGAACGAATAGGTTAGCCATGACAGACAACTTACTGAAAAACAGCATTTCGGAGTACAGCGAGGCCGAGTTCATCACGCTGCTGGAAGAACTCGCTAAAGAAGATGAAGAAGCCGAAAGCGATGATCGCGCTGACTTGCTGCTGTTGCACTTCGAGAAAATCAGCGAACACCCAGCTGGATCGGATCTGATCTATTACCCGGAGCCTGATGCAGATAGCTCCCCCCAGGGCGTAACGAAAATTGTAAAAGAATGGCGAGCAGCGCAGGGTTTGCCGGGCTTCAAGCGTTAGGTTCCTACCCATAGAAAAACCAACAAGTTTATGAAAAAAAATCTCTCAGAGTACACAGAGGCAGAGTTTCTGCGCTTCATGCAAGAAATTCGAACTGCCAACAAAAGTACTTCTGACGATGTACTGGACCCGCTGCTAGATCACTTTTGCAGCATCACAGAGCATCCAGATGGAACTGATTTGATCTACTACCCAGATGAAGGAGTGGATAACTCCAACGAAGGGATCACCGAAACTGTAAAAAAATGGCGTGCCGCGAATGGACTGCCGGGCTTCAAGCAATAAGCGTTTTTTATCCCTCGAGACACACCGAACCCGTGACGAGGGGATTTATCCCCGATAGGGTGCGCAGCGCCCTTTTCCCCATAAAAACCGAACGGGCCTGCTGCGCAGTCCATCGGGGATGAATCCCCTCACCACAATGCGAAGCCTGACCTATTCAGGCTGCTCTGCCGACAGGAACGCCAGCCCCTTCGCCCAGATCTGCCGCGTACGCAACCCGACCATCGCCCGCCAGTCCGGATCGGCCGGATAGAACTGCTCCAGCAGATTCAACTTGATCGCCCGCCCCGTCGCATCCAGCGGATCGCCATGCAGATGCAACCAGTGATCATCGCGCAAATAACGATGCACCTCCGGCCCCAGATACGTCCCGCACTCAATCACGAACGGCATCAGTTGCACACCCGGCAATGCGTTGAGCAACGCCTGCGAGGTGTAGCCGGTCGCCGTCGCCGCGACACCGGTTTCGCTCAACGTTTGCGCGCCGGTGTGCAAGGTGTACAGCCACGGGCCGTAGATCGACTGTGCTTGCGCCAACGCCGGGTAAGGCGCCTGGGTGATGGTCAGCAACATCGGATGACCGTATTCGCCGGCGCCGGTGTGCAGGTCGAAACACATCACGGTTTGCGCGCCTGCCAGATGCGCGTCGATGATCTGATGCAACGTGCGATTCGACCAACTCGGCGCGCGGCCGCCATAGAACAGTCCGTCGGGATGACTGTGCTGACCGCCCTCGACAATCGACATCACCGCCGGCCAGCCGTGTTCGGTAATTTGCCCGTCGAGCAAGGCGTCGGCGCGCTTACGCTCGGGGCCGTGCAAATCGGTGCAGGCGTAGATCTCGTGCAGCGTGGCGTAGGCGCGGTTATCCGGCAACGGGGCGGTGAAATCCAGATGATTGCGGTTGAGGTCGATGTTGTCTTCGTTGACCCGGCGCAGCCACGCGGTGCCCCATGGGTTGATCAGGTGGATCATCACAACCGCGACATCCTTGGGCAGCGAGCCCGGCACGAAGGCCTTCAGCCAGTCGATTTGGCAATCCGAGCCGTAATAGCCCTCGACTCCGTGAGTGCCGCTGAGCGCCACCAGCCGGCGCTTTGCCTGCGGATTACCGAGCACAGCGACGTCGGTGCTCAAGGGTTCGCCGAAGGGGCCGCAACGTGGGTGTGCGTAGGAGGTGAGCATGGCTCCCACGGCGTTGGCAGCGGTCAGAAACTGTTCGCGCTGATCACGGTAACTGGATTCGGTGGGAAACTCGCTGTGCATGTCGGCCTCTTGTTGGTGTTGTATTTGTGGGAGCGAGCCTGCTCGCGAAGCGGTCTTTCATTCAATATTCAGGCTGGCTGATACACCGTATTCGCGAGCAGGCTCGCTCCCACAGGGGCGTATTTCAGTTCGATGAGTTTGACGTTGACCCTAGCGAACATCCGCCCCGAAAAGAAAGACAAAAATGCCCGGCGGTTTGCGTCGCGACCGGCCGGTCGATAAAGTCCGTCAGACCTTTCATCCCACGGACGGAGAGCCCCACGTGTTTCCAGCCCTGCCCCTGAGCCGCTTTCGCCTGCCTGCCCTGACGCTGATCATCAGCGCCCTGACCCTCACCGCGTGCAACGCCCCTCCCTCCTCGACTTTGCCGCTGGCACCGGAAGCCGCTTCCGGTTACCGCACCGATCTACAGACTCGCCACGCCAGTCAACACATGGCCGCAGCCGCCAACCCGCTGGCCGCCGAGGCCGGTCGCGAGATGCTGCGCAAGGGTGGTTCGGCCATCGACGCGGCGATTGCCATGCAAGCAGTGCTGACCTTGGTCGAGCCGCAATCCTCCGGGATCGGTGGCGGCGCGATGATCGTGTTGTGGGACGGCAAACAGGTGCGTACCTACGACGGTCGCGAAACCGCGCCGGCCGGCGCCACCGAGAAGCTGTTCCTGCAGGCCGACGGCAAACCGATGCCGTTCCCGCAGGCACAGATCGGCGGGCGCTCGGTGGGCACGCCGGGCGTATTGCGTGCACTGGAGATGGCGCACAAGCAACACGGTCGGCTGCCGTGGGCCACGCTGTTCGAACCGGCGATCAAACTCGCCGAGCAGGGCTTCGCGATTTCGCCGCGCCTGCATTCACTCTTGGAGTCCGACCCGGTGATCGGTAAATCGCCGGATATGGCGGCCTACTTCCTCAACCGCGACGGCAGCGTCAAAGCCGTCGGCACGCGCCTGCAGAATCCGGCGCTGGCCGCCGTACTCAAGCGCATCGCCCACGAAGGTCCGGACGCGCTGTACAAAGGACCGATCGCCGAAGAGATCGTCGCCAAGGTGCAGGGCCACGCCAACCCCGGCAGCTTGTCGCTGAATGATTTGCAAGGCTACAAGGCCAAAGAGCGCGCTCCGCTGTGCACCGACTACAAACGCTGGCAGGTCTGCGGGATGCCGCCTCCGTCGTCGGGCGGGATCGCCGTGGCGCAGATTCTCGGCACCCTGCAAGCGCTGGAAAGCCGCGATCCACGCCTGTCGCTGACGCCGCTCAAGCCCGTGAAAACCAACAAACCGGCCGGTATCGAACCCGATCCACAAGCCGTGCACCTGATCGCCGAAGCCGAACGCCTGGCCTACGCCGATCGCGCGCAATACGTCGCCGACACCGACTTCGTCCCGGTGCCGGTCAAAGGCCTGGTGGATCCGGGCTATCTGGCCAGCCGCGCCAGCCTGATCGGCGAACGCAGCATGGGCAGCGCCAAACCCGGCACACCGCCGGGCGTACAGGTGGCCTACGCGCCGGATCGCTCACCGCTGCGTATCTCCACCTCGCAAGTGGTGGCGGTGGATGACCTCGGTGGCGCGGTATCGATGACCACCACCATCGAAGCGGCATTCGGCTCGCACCTGATGGTGCAGGGCTTTTTGCTGAACAACCAGATGACCGACTTCTCGTTCATCCCCGAAGAGAACGGGCAGAAAGTCGCCAACCGCGTCGAACCCGGCAAACGCCCACGCTCGTCGATGGCGCCAACATTGATCTTTGATCGCAACAGCGGCGAGTTCCTGGCCAGCGTCGGCTCGCCGGGCGGCTCGCAGATCATCGAATACGTGGCCAAGACCACTATCGGCCTGCTCGACTGGAACCTCGACCCGCAAAGCGCCATCAGCCTGCCCAACTTCGGCAGCCGCAACGGCCCGACCGAACTGGAACAAGGCCAGTTCAGCCCTGCGTTGATTCAGGCGTTAAAAGACAAGGGCCACACAGTCAATGAAATCGACATGACCAGCGGCACCCAGGCCATCGTGCGGGTCAAGGATGCGCAGGGTAAAGCGTCGTTGGCGGGTGGCGCGGATCCACGGCGTGAGGGGGAAGCGTTGGGGGATTGAGGTTACGCAGGAAAAACAAAAGGCTTACCGCGAGGTAAGCCTTTTTTGTTGCCGATAAGTTCTATTCATCTACTCACCGTCGCCTTTTCCTACCCCGAAAATTAGCTGCCACGGCTAGAGTAAGTGACCGTTCAGCAAACGATACTTTCGGGATCTGCTGGCATTTATGACCACACAAATGTTCGAACCGTATGCCCATGAAACGCCAACAGTCTTGCATCAGTCCCATAGCGGGACTAGGATCGCGTCATGAGAATTATTGCTGTCAGTCAGCTGAAAAACTTTTGGGAACGGTATCCCGAGTCAGAGCAATCGCTGTTGGCGTGGATTGATGAAGCAAGAAAAGCAAGCTGGTCAACTCCGTCGGACATCAAGGCGCATTTCGCTTCTGCGAGCATTCTGAAAAGCCGCAGAGTGGTGTTCAACATCAAGGGCAATGACTTTCGCCTGATCGTAGCCGTGGCCTATCGCTTCGGTGCCCTATACATAAAATTTGTCGGCACCCACAAGCAGTACGATGCAATCGACGCTGATACCGTCGAAATGGAGTAACCCATGAACATACGTCCGATTCATAGCGAAGAAGACTACCGTGCGGCGCTCAAAAACGTGTCTGCACTCTTTGACAACGAGCCAGAACCCGGAACTCCTGAGGGTGATTATTTCGACATCATGATCACTCTCATCGAAGCCTATGAAGCAAAACAATTCCCGCTTGATTTGCCGAACCCGATCGATGCCATCAAATTCCGAATGGAACAGTCAGGTCTCTCAGCGGCAGACCTCGCACCGGCAATCGGTCGTAAAAACCGCGTTTATGAGGTGTTGAACGGCAAACGAGCACTGACTTTGCCGATGATCTGGAAACTTCACGAATTGTTTGGAATTCCTGCAGAAAGCCTGATCAAGCCAATGAAGCAAATCTGATACAGGTTGTAATACCCAGCCCGTTTTTGCGGCTCAGCGATTAGCCACCAGATGCGCCCCAAACAGCAGATAACAACCACCGGCCAAGCGATCCAGCCATTGCAGTGAACGCTCGTAAACACTCGCGATCCGGCGGCTGGCGAAGAACAGCGCGACGCTGCAATACCAACTGAACGACAGCGTGGCCATGGTCAGCACGGCCAGCGTCAGCAGTAGCGGCGGGACGTGGGCCGGCATTGCGGTGGCGAAGATGGTGGCGACGAACAGTGCCGACTTGGGGTTGGTCATGTTGCCCAGAAAGCCCCGCCCGTAGGCGCCCAGCAGGGTCTGTTGCGACTCATCCAGCGTACCGGCGGCAATCGGTGCTTTGCGTTTGAACTGCTTGAGGCCGAGCCAGATCAGATAGCAGCCACCGGCGATCTTGAAGCTCAAGTACAGGGTTGGCGCCGCGCTGAACAAGGTCTGAATACCCAAGCCGCCGGCAAGGCCCCACAGCACGGTTCCGCTGGCGACGCCGAGCGCCGCTACCACACCATGACGGCGCGAGCGGCTGACCGCCAATTGGGCGATGTTGAAAAAGTTCGGGCCGGGGGTGACCACCGCGACCGTCCACAACAGCGCCAGCGACAGCAACGGGGCGAGATAGCTGGAAAGCGAAAGGTCCATGGGGCGAGCGCCTGATTGGTTCGACAATGCCCCACACCTTGCTACATCCGGCGCGCGTTTTCCATCAGATGCCGGTTACAGCGGCAGGGTTTTACCGTCCACCGCATCGCCAATCGTCAGGAAATGCCCGCCGGCCACGTGGTGCAGCGTGCGCAAGCCATCATGCCCGTCGAAATGCCAGCGGCCATCGCTGAACACCCGTTCATCCGCCTGAGCGGCGATGACTTCGGCGAGGAACAGGTCATATTGCTCATGGTTGCGCGGTTCGGGCAGCAAGCGGCACTCGAGCCAGGCCACGCAGCCTTCAAGCAACGGCGCCTCGACAGTTTCACCGGTGAAGGTTTGCAAGCCGTAAGCCTGAAACTTGTCCTGCCCCTGACCCTGCTGGATCTCCAGCCCCGAGGTATTGCCGACGGTTTGCACGATGTCAGCCTGATTGACGCACGGCACGTTGAGCACAAAAGTGCCGGAGGCTTCGAGCAACTGCCGGGTCCAGGTGGATTTGTCGAGGACGACGGCCACCTTCGGCGGTTCGAAATCCAGTGGCATTGCCCAGGCGGCGGCCATGATGTTGCGCTGGCCGTCATAAGCGGCGCTGACCAGCACGGTCGGCCCGTGATTGAGCAGACGGTAGGCTTTGTTCAGGGGCACCGGGCGGCGGTGGGAGGCGCTCATGGGGATCTGCTCCGGGAAAAAGGAACAGATTGTAGCGTCAGCTGCTGGTGAAAACCTGTAGAAGCTGCGGCACGCTGCGATCTTTTGATCTTGATGTTGATCCTTGAAATCAACATCAAAAGATCGCAGCCTCGTTGCACTCGGCAGCTCCTACAGGTATTGGCGGGGGAATCAGTTAGAGAGTTGATTGGCAAACTGCCCGACCGCATCCACCACTTTCTGCGCGCCGTCCTGAATCTCGACGATCACCGTGCCCGCCTCCGCCGCCAGCGCCAGGCCTTGTTCTGCCTGCAGCTTGCCATCGGTCATCAGGGCCACGGCGTTACGCGCCATCTCCTGGTTCTGCCGCACCACGCCAACGATCTCTTCGGTCGCCTGACTGGTGCGCGAAGCCAGTTGTCGCACTTCGTCGGCCACCACCGCAAAGCCCCGGCCCTGCTCGCCAGCGCGCGCCGCTTCGATGGCCGCGTTGAGCGCCAGCAGGTTGGTCTGTTCGGCAATGCCGCTGATGGTTTTGACGATAGTCCCAATCACCTGCGACTGCTCGTTCAGGGCCTCGATGCCCTCACCGGCCGCCTGCATGTGGCGCGACAGATCACGCATCACATTCACCGCCTCGGTGACCACCGTGGTGCCACGTTGCGCGGTGCTGTCGGTTTGCTGCGAAGTGCTGTAGGCAATGCTCGCCGCGTCGGCAACCGCTTGTTCACGGTTGACCTGATCGGTGATCACCGTGGCGAACTTCACTACTTTGTACAGTTTGTTGTTGGCATCGACCACCGGGTTGTAGGACGCCTCCAGCCAAACCGTACGACCATGGCTGTCGACGCGCTTGAAGCGGTCGGCGACAAATTCGCCATTGTTCAGGCGACGCCAGAAATTCTGGTACTCGGTGCTGTTGTACTCCTCAGGCGTGCAGAACATCCGGTGATGTTTGCCTTTGATCTGCGCCAGGCTGTAACCCATGCCATGCAGAAAGCGCTCGTTGGCATTGAGCACGTTGCCGTTGAGGTCGAATTCGATCACCGCTGTCGAGCGCACCAGAGCGCCGATCAGGTTTTCGTGTTCGCGCGAGGCTTCGATGGTGCGGGTCAGGTCGCTGGAGAAGATCGAAAAATGCTTGATCCGCCCGTCCGAAGCGCGCACCGGCTGCACGATGGAGCGCAGCCAGGCTTCTTCGCCATTACCGCGCAGCAGGCGCACTGCACCAGCGAAATGTTCGCCACGGGTCAGGGCGGCCTTGAAACGATGATGAAAGTCATCGGCCTTCACATGCGCCGGAACAATGTCTTCAATGGCGCGCCCCACCAGATCCTGGCTCTTGTAGAGCATCTCGCCGAGGAAGTTGTGGTTGACCGACTGAATCCGGCCATCGGGTTCCAGGGTCAGCACCAGCATCTCGCTTTCCAGGCTTTCCTTCACCTGCAGCAGGCTGGAGAGTTCTTCACGAAGAGTGGCCAGCTCTTGCTTGAGGCGTTTGTTGAACATGGGCAGATACCGATGGAAAGAAAGCGGGATGCAGACTAGCCATCGGCCTTGAATTTCTTTTCTGAAGAGCGCTTGAGACCCGTCGGTCAAAAATAGTTCACGGGCGTGCGATCAGACAGTTCCGGCCACCTGGCATTGCCCTGTACGCGGCATCCGCGAGCCGAAATACAGCGCACTCAACAGCCCCACCACGCCCATCACCGCACAGAACATCACGCAGATCCACGGGCTCCACGGCATCAGACCGATCAGCAACAGCGGTGTCATGCTCGCCCACGCGGCGTAGGCAATGTTGTAGGTGAAGGAGATGCCTGACACGCGAATTCGCGCCGGGAACAACCCGACCATCACCGACGGCACCGCCCCCACCACACCGCAGGCCAGGCCGGCGATGGCATATGCCAGCCCGATCCAGTAACCGCCCATGATCAAGCAGCTGTAAAGCACGCCGATTCCCAAGGGCAGCAGCAGGCTATAGAGCATGACGGTGCGCCAGGCCCCCAGACGGTCGACCAGCAGCCCGGCGATCACACAGCCGATGTTGAGGAAGACAATGCCCAGCGCGCTCAGGGCGAAGGTATGGCTGGCGGTCATGCCGAAGGTTTTCTGCATCATGGTCGGCGTAATGACCACGAACACCACCACGGCCGAGGTCAGCACGCAGGTCAGCAGCATGGCCGGCAACATCGCCAGCCGATGCTCGCGCAGCACCGTACGCAGCGGCAGTTCAACCCGCGCTTCACGCTGCGCCTCCATGGCCATGAACACCGGGGTTTCGCTCAACCAGCGGCGCAGGTACACACCGATCACGCCGAACACGCCACCGAGCAGGAACGGATAACGCCAGGCGTAATCGAGGATTTCCGCCGGGCTGAACACGTGTGCAAGGAAAGTCGCGGTCAACGCACCAATCAAATAACCGAAGGTCAGCCCGGCCTGCAAAAAGCCCAGCGCGTAACCGCGATGTCCGGCAGGCGCGTGCTCGGCGACGAACACCCAGGCACTCGGCACCTCCCCTCCAACCGCTGCGCCTTGCAGGATGCGCAGCGCCAGCAACAGCAGCGGCGCGAAATAACCGATCTGGGCATAAGTCGGCATGATCCCGATCAGCAGGCACGGCAGCGCCATCATCAGGATGCTCAGGCTGAAGACCTTTTTCCGGCCCAGGCGATCGGCGAAATGCGCCATCAGGATCCCGCCCAGCGGACGCGCCAGATACCCGGTAACAAAGATCCCGAAGCTTTGCAGCAGCCGCAGCCATTCGGGCATTTCCGGCGGGAAGAACAACTGGCTGAGGGTCAGGGCGAAGAACACGAAAATGATGAAATCGTAGATCTCCAGCGCCCCGCCGAGGGCCGCAAGACCGAGGGTCTTGTAGTCGGAACGGCTGAACGGCGCCGGTCGGGCTGTGGATTGGGCAGTCATGGCAAAGCACTCTGGCAGGCAAAAAACCAAGGCGCTCATGGTCTACGCAAATCCGCCTGGGGACAACCCGTTAGACCATGGTCACGGTTTGGCAGAAACCTGCTCACAAAATGGCGGCGGTTGATTTACTGTTGAGGCTTGTCTGGCGGGACACATCTGAATCAGGTCTACCTCTGTGGCGAGGGAGCTTGCTCCCGCTGGGTCGCGAAGCGGCCCCCTCTGAACTTTAAAAGCAGGGGACTGCTACGCAGTCCAGCGGGAGCAAGCTCCCTCGCCACAGGGTTGTCGGGTTTGAATGTCCCAAGGACCACAATAACCATAAAAATCCGAGGTACTTCCTGTGGCCGTTGATATCGAAGATAGCCGCTCCGCGCGCTTTGCCTTGCGCTGTTCAAACTTTGCCGAACGCTGGTTCCCCGACTCCTGGGTGTTCGCCGCGTTGGCCGTGATCATTGTCGCGTTGGCCACGCTGGCCATGGGCGCCAAACCCACCGATGCCGCGATGGCGTTCGGTGACGGGTTCTGGAGCCTGATCCCGTTCACCATGCAAATGGCCTTCGTGGTGATTGGCGGGTATGTGGTCGCCAGTTCGCCGCCGGCGGTCAAACTGATCGACAAACTGGCGCGCATCCCGAAAAACGGCCGCTCCGCCGTGGCCTGGGTCGCGCTGATATCGATGGTCGCCTCGCTGTTGAACTGGGGTCTGTCGCTGGTGTTCGGCGGTTTGCTGGTGCGCGCCCTCGCCCGCCGCACCGATCTGAAAATGGATTACCGCGCGGCCGGTGCGGCGGCGTATCTGGGCCTCGGCGCGGTCTGGGCGCTGGGCCTGTCATCATCGGCAGCGCAATTGCAGGCCAACCCGGCCAGCCTGCCGCCGGCGATCCTGTCGATCACCGGGGTGATTCCGTTCACGCAGACCATCTTCCTCTGGCAGTCCGGTGCGATGCTGCTGGCGCTGATCGTGATTTCGATCATCGTCGCTTACGCTACCGCGCCCGGCCCGAACTCTGCGCGCGACGCCAAGGATTGCGGCATCGACCCGGCGTTCAATCTGCCACCGCTGCAACCGCGCACCCGGCCCGGCGAATGGCTGGAGCACAGTCCGCTGCTGATCATTCTGCTGGTATTGCTGGCGGCCGGCTGGCTGTTCCACGAGTTCTCGACCAAACCGGCGATCACCGCGATTTCCGGGCTCAACACCTATAACTTCCTGTTCATCATGCTCGGCGCGCTGCTGCACTGGCGCCCGCGCAGCTTCCTCGATGCGGTGGCCCGCGCGGTGCCGACCACCACTGGCGTGCTGATCCAGTTCCCGCTGTACGGCTCGATTGCTGCGCTGCTGACCACGGTCAAAGGTGCCGATGCGCAGACGCTGGCGCATCACATCTCGACCTTCTTCGTCAGCATCGCGTCCCACGACACCTACGCGCTGTTGATGGGCGTGTACTCGGCGATTCTCGGTTTCTTCATCCCGTCCGGCGGCGGCAAGTGGATCATCGAAGCGCCGTACGTGATGCAAGTGGCCAACGATCTGCAATACCACCTCGGCTGGGCCGTGCAGATCTACAACGCCGCCGAAGCGCTGCCGAACCTGATCAACCCGTTCTACATGCTGCCACTGCTGGGCGTGCTCGGCTTGAAGGCGCGGGACCTGATCGGCTTCTCGTTCGTGCAATTGCTGGTGCACACGCCGCTGGTGCTGTTCCTGCTGTGGGTGCTGGGGACGACATTGGCGTATACGCCGCCGGTAATGCCATAGATTGACGAGATAGCACCTGCCTCAGGGCAGGTGCTATCAATGTTACTCGGAGGGCAAGACTCTCAATAGCTCAGGCAAGGCAACCTGAACTGTTTCCCAAACGACATCCAGATTGATGTCGAAATAACCATGAGCGATCCGGTTACGCATCCCGCGCATGCTGCGCCAGGGAGTTTGAGTGTTCTGAGCCGCGAACTCCGGAAACCGGTCCATTATTTTGGTTGCCGCCTCGCCAATAATGACCAGGCTCATGATGACCGCTTGTTGCGTCCGTTTGTCGTCGACGAACTCTTCCTTGCTCAGACCTTCGACGAAGACCAGCGCATCGCTTGCAGCTTGACGCATATGCTCAAGGTAATCGCCGAGCCGGTTCGCGATCATACGGGACGGGCCTGTTCAAGTACCTGCTGACGAAACTTCAGCGGAAGATCTCCTGGGGTCAACAGGTCGACGGTAACGCCCAGCAAATCTTCGAGCTCAACCTGAAGCCCGCCGAGATCAAACAAGGTGGTACCGGGCAATGGATCGACCAACAGATCAAGGTCACTGCCCTCCATATCGGTACCCAGCAGCGTCGAGCCAAACACGCGCGGATTGGCCACACGGAATCTGCCGACAACCTCACGAACGGCAGCTCGTTGCAGATCAAGAGCAATGGAAGGCTTCATGGTTCACTCAGGCCAGTTTCGCTATTGCAGCAGTCTAGCAGTGCGAAGGGGTCGTAGACACCGCACGATTTTGTAACCCAACCGTCACATTCCCTTGCTAGCGTCCGCCCGAAACAAACTGAAACAATTAAGCAAAACGGGCTGACAGATGAAAGACGAAACAGACAGCACTGACGCACCTGAATCCGACACCCCCACCGACACCAGTCGCCGCCGCTTCCTCGGTGGAGTTGCCGTCCTCGGTGTGGGCGCGACGCTGGCCGGCTGCGGTAACGCCAGCAATGCGCCGGGCAAACCGGCCGAGCGCCCGCTGACGTCAGCCGAGCTGGACAAGGCCCTGCGCGAGCAGGTGAAAACCGTGGTGGTGATCTACGCCGAGAACCGCAGCTTCAACAATCTGTTCGGTGATTTCCCCGGTGTCGAGAAGCCGCTGTCTGCGCTCAAACCTGCCGATTACCAGCAACGTGATCGCGACGGCAGCCTGTTGCAGACGCTGCCTCCCGTTTGGGGCGGCGTGTTGCAGATCGGCCCGCAAACCCTCGATGGCGTGACCTACCCCAGCGCCACGCAGTTTCAGGAATACCTGCCCAACGCACCGTTCGCCCTCAAAGGCCCGAACGGCGAAGACCTGCCGTTCGGTCTGGTGACCCGCGATTTGTGGCACGTGTTCTATCAGAACCAGATGCAGATCAACGGCGGCAAGAACGATGGCTTTGTTGCCTGGGCCGATTCCGGCGGGCTGACCATGGGCCATTACGCTCAGAGCCGTTATTCCCTGCGTCTGTGGGACGTGGCTCAGGAGTTCGTGCTGTGCGATAACTTCTTCCAGGGCGCGTTCGGTGGCTCGTTCCTCAACCACCAATACCTGATCAGCGCCACCGCGCCGTTCTATCCGGACGCGGCCAATTCGGTCGCCAAGTCGCAGATCGCCGCGCTGCAAAGCGCCGACCCGACCGATCCGCGCCTCAAGCCGCTGGAGGCATCGCCAGCCAGCGCCATGAGCGGCCCGCCGCAGTTCGGCCCGAGTGCGCTGACGCCGGACGGCTACGGTGTCAACACCCTTGCCCCGCCGTACTGGCCAACATGGATTCGCGACCCGGAGCGTCCGGCGTACTCCAAACCGGATCTGCCCAACGTGCTGGTGCCGCAGACCCACGAGCACATCGGCGACAAGCTGTCGAAGAAGAATGTCGATTGGGCCTGGTACGCCGGCGCGTGGCAAGCGACGCTGGATCAATACAAGGATTCCGGCGGGATTCCGAAGATCCCCAACTTTCAATATCACCACCAGCCGTTCAACTATTTCCAACAACAAGGCCCGGAAAACCCGCAGGAGCGCAGCAAACGCCTGCGCGATGCCGGGCTGGGGGATGAATCGAGCACCAACAAATTCTTCGCCGACGCCGAGGCCGGCAAGTTGCCGGCGGTCACGTTCTACAAACCACAAGGCAACTTGAATATGCACGCTGGATATGCCGACGTGGCTTCCGGCGACCGGCACATCGTCCGCGCCCTGAAGGTGCTGCGCGAAAGTCCGCAGTGGAAAAACATGGTGGTGGTCGTGACTGTCGATGAAAACGGCGGCTGGTGGGACCACGTGGCACCGCCCAAGGGCGATCGCTGGGGGCCGGGATCGCGCGTGCCGGCGCTGGTGGTGTCGCCGTTCGCCCGCAAAGGCACGGTGGATCACACGGTCTACGACACGGCGTCGATCCTGCGCCTGATCACCCGGGTGTTCCAACTGGAAACCCTCGACGGCCTCAAGCAGCGCGATGAGGCAATGATCGCCCGTGGCCAGAAACCCATGGGCGACCTGAGCAACGCCCTGCATTTTCAGGCGTGAGCCGAGTGCGGCGAGCTGACGAAAAAATCCGCGAATGACAGCTTCACTGTGCAACACGGCTGATCCAATATGAAGCGCCCCAAACTCCGGGGAACCCACGCTGAAAAGGATCTGAGCATGTTCAAACTCGCAGGATTTACCCCCGCCGCGCTGACACTCGCCGCGCTCACATTGAGCGCGGCGGCCCACGCCGATGTCGATCTGAAGCTGGGCAGCACCGAGCGCGTCACTCGCCTTTTTGCCTACCCCAACAACTGCAGCGTGATCTGCTATCGCAACTGGTCGCTGGAGCAGACGGTCGCCCACTATTTGAGCCAGAGCGTGCAGCGCGATGGTTACGCCAATGCCAAGGTGCTGGTAAAGAACGATAACGGGCAGATTTACGTTGAGATCAGTGGCGTACCAAAAGGCTACGACAAGCCGCTGTCGGCGCTGCTCGACGCCGGTGATCTGGCCTATACCGGCGCCAGCAAGCTCAATGCCGATGGCAAATGGGCGTACAGCTGGTACCTGTTCCTGCCGTTGGGCATGGCCCTGGAAAACCGCAAGAGCGTCGAGCTGCTGCACTTCCCGCCGGATTACTCGCTGACCCAGGCCCAGGATTACCTGCGCTCGAATACCACGGATCGCTGGGCCACGCTGTTGAGCGCCAACGGCATTCCGGCCGACCAGACGCCGGCCTATCAGACCATCATCGACATCGCCCCCATCGCGGCGCCGTCCAATGCCGGCAGTGACCTGGAAGGTGTCTACGACTACTTCAAGGATTATCAGACCACGCTGGTCAAGCAGTTCAGCCAGACCAGCGCCGGCACCACCCTGCCGATGGTCGCGTTCGGCGCACCGGTGCGTAACTGGATCAAGCAGCAGTATGGCCCGACCGTCGCCGTACTGGGTCTGGCGACTATCAGCCCGAGTGCGGGGGTGAACGTGCCGGTGCTGGGTTCGAACCATCCGAGCTACATCTGGTACGCCGCCGATCCGGCCAGCTACGACGGCGATGAAGCGAAAGCCGATGCCGCCGGCTTGAAGGTCATGGGCCAGGACTTGAGCGCGGCCTGCTGGCAGGCCGGGATGGGCAGCAAGCCCGGCACCGATGCGAAAACCCTGCTCAGCAGCTGTACGCAAACCTGGCAAGTGACGCAAAAGGGCAAGACCTGCGAGTTGTTCTACACCTCGATCCGCAACCTGACCCCGGCCCAGGCTGCCGCCAAGTGCTCGACCACGCCGATCAAGGCACAACTGCAACAGCTTCAGGGCGAAATGCCGGACACCACCGTTCCCGCGCCACACCTCTGATGGGCTGAAAGCCTTCCCGTGTCAGTCGATGCTGACACGGGAAGCAGCCGATCACGCCTGTCAGATCTGACAGTAGACGCTTTGGCGTTTACGCGAGAGGATCGGATCCAAACATGTTGCAGCGCTGACAGGACGTCAGATCAAGGAAGTCGCAGCATTTGCCGACAGGGATCGTTATGAACAATCAGGCCCATCAGCATCACATCCCCCGCGACGCACCCGGCATTTACCCGTTTGCCGGATTGCCAGTGCGCCTGGGTTTCCCATCCAGCGAGGACTTCGAAATCGTTCAGCACGACGATGGCCGCGCATCGGTGGTGGCGCGTCGGGCGTTCCTGCGGATCACCCGGATGTGTCGGGTGTCCGGGCAACTGCTGCCCTATCGCTGCCGCCAGACTCGCCAGCTACTGGCCGGCATCCATCTCTACGATCCGCGTTTTTGCGGATTGCTCGAACATGCCTGCGACCCGAATGCGTTCCTCGACATGAGCGAACTGTGGCTATGGGCGCTGCGCGATATTCAGCCGGGAGAGCGCCTGACCATCGACTTCGCGGCCACCGAAGACCGTTTGCAGCAACAGTTCGCCTGTACTTGCGGCTCGCCGCGCTGCCGTGGGTGGATCACCGGTTACGATGAACCACCCACGATCGAGGGCCAGCACTTTTTGCAGCGCTGGCGACATCCAGACTGAGTTACAACGCTCCGGCCGGGCGCAGACGGTACTGCGGCGGCAGTTGCTCGAAGCCGCTGATGGTGGTGTTCAGGCTTTTCCAGCGACCGTCCTTGATGCCGTAGATGCAACCGTGAATCGACAGGCTCTGCCCGCGATGCCAAGCGTTCTGGATGATGCTGGTGTGGGCGACGTTGGCCACTTGCTGGATAACGTTCAGCTCGCAGAGGCGGTCGACCTGTTCTTCCTCGGTCGGAAGCTTGGCCAGTTCTTCACGTTTTTCGTAATACAGGTCACGGATCGAGCGCAGCCAGCCATCAATCAGGCCGAACTGGCGATCCTGCATCGAGGCACGCACGCCGCCACAGCCATAGTGGCCGGTCACGAGAATGTGTTTGACCTTGAGCACGTCGACCGCGTACTGGATCACCGACAAACAGTTGAGATCAGTGTGCAGCACCACGTTGGCGACGTTGCGGTGTACGAACAGATCGCCCGGCAGCATGCCGACGATCTCGTTGGCCGGCACCCGCGCGTCGGAGCAGCCGATCCACAGATATTCCGGGGTCTGCTGGCGCGCCAGTTTGGCGAAGAACTCCGGATCTTCCTTGGTGATCGCGTCAGCCCAGCGCTCGTTGTTATCAATCAGGTCTTGTAAGTCGTGCATGGTTAAGGCCTCAAGAAAGATGCGCTGGTATGACAGACGACCACCCGTCGGGGTCACGCAAGGGTCGCAAGTGTTTTCGTTGGAATTCCTGTGTGTGCGGTGAGTCCACTTAGTAAGGCCCACAGTATGAGGATTTGCCATGACTGATTCACGACGTCCGTACGATGCGGTGCAACCGGAACCGATCGATGATAACGAGGACCGCATGGGCTCGGTGCATGAACTGGATTTTGATGAAGACGAACCCAGCGCCAGGATTGGTGACGAGATTCCGGCGCGAGAACGCGAGCAACTGATGCCCAACGAGCGCGTGCGTGAGGCCGGGTTGACCGGTGCATCGACGGCGGACCACGAGCCGACCGACGATGATCTGAGCCCGGAAACACTGATTCATGAAGATGGTGCGCGCGATGCCGAAGAGGCTGGCGCAGGCAATCAGGCGGATTGGGACCTGAGCATTGTCGACGAGGACGATATCGGCGGCGGCAATGGTCTGGATGAGGCGGAGCTGGCGCGGCGTGATCCGCTGGATGGCAACCGCTAGTCACCGCCATCATGCAATCCCCTGTAGGAGCTGCCGCAGGCTGCGATCTTTTGATCTTGCTTTTAAAAACAAAATCAAAAGATCGCAGCCTTCGGCAGCTCCTACAGGAGATTAGTCAACCAACGTGCAGGCCATCACCACGGCGTCTTCACGCCCGCCCACCGCCGGATAATAATCCCGGCGCCGGCCAATTTCGTTGAAGCCATAGCGCTCATACAGCTTGAACGCTGCGGTATTGCTGTCACGCACTTCCAGAAAGCATTCCCGAGCGTCAGCCTTGTAGGCAATCGACATCAGATGCTCCAGCAACGTCAGCCCCAGCCCTCGCCCCTGATTCTCCGGTTTGACCGTGATGTTAAGCAGGTGCGCCTCATCCAGAATGATCTGCACCACGCCGTGGCCGACTTGCTGCTGGCCTTCGAACATTAGCCAGATCTGGTATTTGCCCAGCCCGTCGAGAAAAATCCCGCGCGTCCAGGGATGGCTGTACGCCGCGTATTCGATCTTCAATACCGCGTCCAGGTCCGCCTCGGTCATCGGGCGGAACGATACAGCTTCACTCATTCGATGGTTTCCAGCGCGCCATCAGCCGACGCATGGCTTGCCACACAGCGGCTTTGCGCTGTGGCTCTTCCATTAACAATTCCAGACCGGGAATGGCCCAGGCCAGGCCCAGGCCTTCGATCTGCAGCTCACTGTTGAACGCTTCAGCGTCCGCTTCACCGGCAAAGCGCACCGCCGGCAGGCCAATCAACCACAGGCAGGCGCAAGGTGCCGCTTCCATCTGTACCGAAAGAAAACCCTGAACGAAGTCGCGTGCCGCTTCCGGGCCCTGATCCATGGTGCCGCGGTTCAGCCACGGCCAACGCACCGGCTCGCCGACGATTTGTGGCGCATCCGGCAGACCGGCGGCGCGCAACATGTCTTTAAGCAGCAGGTAGGCCGGATCGCGGCTCTGGAACGCCTCGCCTGTGGGTAACTCGACCAGCAGCAGGCAAGCCCCGGCGCGCAGCAATTGCAGGGCAAAACGCGGTGGCGGCACGGGCGCGGGTCTGGCGACAACTGGCGCCTCCTCGACCTCTTCCACCGGTTTGGCGCCATTGCGGGTACTGGCGAGCGACGGGCGCGGCACTTCGATCTTCGGTCGTTCGACCGGACGGGCGGCAGGCTGCACCGGAGCTTCGGCCTGCACAACCGGCATCACCGCGACCTCTGGCTCAGGCTCGGGCGTGTCCAGCAGCTCGGGCCGCGACGGGGCGGCGAAAGGCAATTCGGTGCGCGGCAGCCAGTTGACCACCTGCATGGCGTTCAAATAGGCGCGGCGGCGGGACTCGATTAGCAAAGGGTCGGCCACTTGTGGATAACTGAAGTGGGCTGATTCTACAGCCCTTCGTTCAAGATCGCTTGCTGTTGATCGATAGCCTTTACCTGGGCTCGCTCCCTTAGAAAATGCGACAGCCCGTCCCGAGAGTGAATCGCATCCCTCCTGATGCAGTACAATCGCCGCTTTTAATCGCCAACCAGCCGGCCATTCCGATGATCGAACCCAAGCGCGTCTTGCGCGCCCTCGCTGAACACTGGGCACTTCTTGAGCCACTGTGCGAGCACTTCGACCAAGGCACCCTGAGCCTCAACGAACTGCGCACGCAACTGGCCGCCCAACAACTGGACAGCACGCCGCAGGACATCACCAGCCTGCTCGACGTGTGGATTCGCCTCGACATTCTGGTCCCCGTGGCGAAAAGCCCGAACCGTTTCGAGCTCAACGCGCAAATTCACGACTTCCTTGCCTATCTGCGCCGTGAACACCGGCTGGGCCTCTGCCTGGAGATCGAAGCCTATCTGCGCCACCTCGAACGGCTGGCCGGCTACATTCAGGACGCGTTCGATGTGCGCGACGGCAACGACCTCGCCCGTCAGTTGCGCTTGCTCGACATGCGCGTGCGCGACGTACTGAAGAAACTCGACAACGACGAACAGGCGCTGGTCGCCGTGGCCGAACGGGCCAAGACCAGCGACCGGCAGATTCCGCTGCGTCAGCGATACGCCGAAGTCCTGGCGACCTGGGACGAATACGTCGAGCCGATGATCGATCTGGTGAACGCCGACGGTGCCTTCGAGCAAGGCGTGCGCAAGGTCGAAACCGTGCTGCTGAAAATGCTCAGCGAACAGCAGCGCCTCGGCCACCTGGTCGATGACGACATGCTGCTGCGCACCCACGCGCGCATCCTCGAAATGCAGACCAGTGCCCAGCTGACCCTGCGCCACGCCCGCGAACTGCTGCTGCCGCTGCGGGAAGAGGCGCGTCGGCACAACGCCGTGACCCGTGGTGCCGCGCTGGCGCTGGCGGCGATCCGCCGCAAAGGCATCGACGCCGTGCCGCAAGCGGCGATGCCGCTGTTCACCCGGCCGCAAAGCACCTTCCTCGGCAGCGCCAGTCAGGTCGAGGCTTACGTCTACGCTCTGGCGCGTTTCGAGCCGAAACCGGCGCGTTTCCCCAAGGCGCACAAGACCCAGAAATCCGGCGATGCGCCACGTGCACCGCGCACCGTGCGCGAGATGGTCGAGCGTTGCGAAGAGTCCCTGCCAATGCCGGATCTGATGACTTGGCTGCTGGAGCAGGAACCGGATGGTGCCACCGACGAATTGCTCTACTGGTTCTCGCGCCTGTCGCGGGAAAAACGCTTCACCCGCGAGCGTCTGGAACGCCGCGAATACCACACTCACGAGCATCAGGTCAGCCTGCGCTCCTTCGCCCTGCTCTCGGCCCGCGACCCTGCCGCCGCCGAGGATTCTGCGAGCATCCCCAATGCATCTTGATCTATCCGAACTGTCCCAACTGGCGCCGATCTTCCGTGAGCTGTTCAAGGGCTACCACGTCAGCCGCCGCGACCCGGAACTGTACGCGCAACTGTCGAACTTCCAGGATCAATACCGCACGCTGTTCAAGGCGCTGGGGTTCGAGCTGGTCTGCGACACCCGTGGCTTCTACTACTTCGTGCCGGACATGGCCGCTGCGGCGGTGAACAAGACCGCTCAGCGCCTGGCGCTGTTCACCTTCATCCTCGTCGAGCACCTGGCCGATCAGGGCCGCGATCCGATCGCCGTGCTCGACGGTGGCAGCCTCGGCCGTGAAGAACTGCCGTCGCTGCTGGACAAATACCGCGACCTGTTCATCCAGGCCGAAGTGCAGACCGTCGAAGAACTCGAAGAAAAGATCATGCGCCGCATGACCCAGCTCGGTTTCGCCAGCGAAGAAAACGGCGTGTACCGTTTCCTGCCGCCGATGCACCGCTTCCTCGACGTGTGCCTGTCGGTGCAGCAGGACCGCGATCTGGCGGCCAGCGTACACAGCGTGCTGCCGCTGCCGGCACCGGTGCTGATCGACGAAGAGGCCGAAGCGAAATTCCTCGAGACCGACGATCCGCTCGATCTCAGCGAGTTTGAGGAAGAAAGCGAAGAAGACGCACTGGCCCGCGCCATTGCCGAAGAACAGGAGTCCGACGCATGAGCCAGGAACGCTACGGCATCCGCCGCTTTGCCCTTTTGAACACCGCCGGTTACAGCCTCGGCCTGTTCCCGCTGGAAGAACCGCTGTCGGTCTACGGCGCGAACAACCTCGGCAAATCCGCCTCGATCAACGCCTTGCAGTTCCCGATCCTGGCGCGCATGTCGGACATGAGTTTCGGCAAGTACAGCCTGGAACAATCGCGGCGCTTCTACTTCGCCTCCGACACCAGTTACATCCTCGTCGAAGTCAATCTACCGCACGGCCCGCACGTGATCGGCGTGGTCGGCCGTGGCCCGGGCGGTGGTTTCGGTCACCAGTTCTTCGCCTACGCCGGCAAGCTCGATCTGGCGCATTACCAGAAAAACGACACCTGCCTGCGTCAGAAGGAACTGTTCAGCAACCTTGAGAAAGAAGGCCTGAAAGCCTACGAACTCAAGCCGGACGAACTGCGTCGTCTGCTGGTGGGCGGGCACACCTCTATCCCGCTGGACCTGACGCTGATCCCGCTGCGCTCCACCAGCGAGCAGAGCCTGAAGACCTTCCGCGCGCTGTTCATCAACCTGCTGCACATGCGTGAAATCACTGCGGCCAAGTTGAAGCAGTTGTTCCTCGATGCCTTCGAGCACAGCCTGCGTTCCGGCAGCGTCGACTACATTGCTGCGTGCGAAGAAGCCTTCCGCGATGTGCGCCGGATGGAGCAGGACTACAACTCGCTGGTCGCCGCCGGCCCATTGGTCGAGGCCTTGGCCAACGGCGTGAAACAGCGCGACGTGCTGCGCGGCAAACTGCATCGCCTGTCGCCGCTGCTCGACTCGTTGCTCGGCACCTGGTCGGACTACGCCAATGCACGCAAGGAAGAACTGACGATTCAGGCCGAACACTACCGTCGCGAGCAGGACGACCTGCAAAACGACCAGCGTGGCGGCACCCAGGAGCTGATGCGCCTGGAGCGGGAAATCACCGGCATTCAGCGCTGGCTCGGCGAGTTGTCGGTGCTGAAGAACCGCTTTGCGCTGGTCGATGACGTCAAAGTGCTGGAGCAACAACTGCTCGCGGCCAAGGACGCCCACGACGAACTGGCTGGTGCGCTGGCACAGTCACGACAGTTCAGCGCCGAGGATCTGGAAGAGCGTCTGCGCGACCTGGAAAAACGTCTGAAGTCGGTGAAACAGCAACTCGATCACGCCGACAACAACAGCTACGCCCGCCTGCGTGAAGAATTCTCACAACAGGACGTCGAGCGCCTGATGCGCCTGTTCAACAGCGCGCTGTTCAGCCTGCCGCTGGGCGAACATGGCATCACCCTCGACGAAGACGGCGAGTGGGTCAAATCGGTCGAGCTGATCCTCGATGGCTTCAAGGGCGAGCGTTTCGAAGTGCCGGGGCTGTCGATCGACATCTCGCACATCGAGCCGCCGGCTCTGCAAGCGCTGGCCGACCGCGCCGCGCTGCGTGACCAGAAAGAGCGTCTGGAAAAAGAGCTCAAGCAGCTCAAGACTCAGCAAGCCGTGGCCGCCGACCGCGCCGCGAGCAAGACCCAGACCGAAGCGCTGTACCAGCAAGTGCTGGATGCGCAGAAAGCCCTGGAAGATTTCCGTCGCACTCAAACGCTGAGCGCCGAAGAAGGCGACAAGCTCGAGCAACTGGCGCAGATGGAAGCCGCGCAGGACGAACTCAAGCGCTCCAGCGATGCGTTCACCGAGCGCGTCCAGCAACTGTCGGCCAAGCTGCAACTGGTCGGCCGGCAGATCGCCGACATGGAAGCCAAGCAGCGCACCCTCGACGATACCCTGCGCCGCCGTCAGCTGCTGCCGGCGGATCTGCCATTCGGCACGCCGTTCATGGATCCGGTCGACGATTCGATGGACAACCTGTTGCCGCTGCTCAATGACTATCAGGACAGCTGGCAGGGTCTGCTGCGCGCCGACGGACAGATCGAAGCGCTGTACGCGCAAGTGCGTCTGAAAGGCGTGGCCAAGTTCGACAGCGAAGACGACATGGAGCGCCGCCTGTCGTTGCTGATCAATGCTTATGCGCACCGTACCGATGAAGCGCTGACGCTGGGCAAGGCGCGGCGTGCGGCGGTCACCGACATCGCCCGGACCCTGCGCAACATTCGCAGCGACTACGACAGCCTCGAGCACCAACTGGCGCTGTTCAACCGCGAGATCAACAAGCGTCAGGTGTCCAACCTGCAGAGCTTCCGTATCGTCCTCGCGCCGAACAAGGAAGCACTCAAGCACATCGACCAGATCATCCACAGCGCCGGTCAGTACGAAGAAGGCGAAACCCTGTCGGTATTCGATCTGAGCCAAAGCGCCGAGCAGGACAACAAGAACGAAGAGGCCAAGGAATACTTGGCACGGCTGGTGGCGGCGAACCACAACCAGCTCGGCCTCAAGGACTTGTTCGAGCTGGCGTTCGAGATCACCAAGGTCAACGGTCAGCCGGTGATCCACACCGACATCGACGGCGCGGCCTCCAACGGCACCACCATGACCATCAAGGCGCTGACCAACATGTACTTGTTGCTGCACTTGATGGATCGCGACCTGGCCGGTCGCGTGCGCCTGCCGTACTACCTCGACGAGGCGGCGGACATTGACGAGAAGAACCAGGCAGCGCTGCTGGAAACCAGCCTGCAATTGGGCTTTGTGCCGATTCTGGCGAGTGTGAAACCGCAAGTCTGCGCCAGTGTCGCCATCGACCTGGAAGGCGGCAGCGGCCCGGCGGGGATCTACATCGACGAGGCGGACTGGAAGTACATCCGCCGGCATGATGTGGTGAAGGCCACCGTCAACGTGCAAGCCGATGAGCCAGAGCTGGATGAGGTTTGATCGGCGTTAGCTGAAGGCAAAAAAAGGGCCGCGATCTGTTGGGATCGCGGCCCTTTTTTATGGCTTTGGGTTTGTGCTGAATAGGAGGACCTCATCGCTGGCAAGCCAGCTCCCACANGGTTTTTGCGTTGAACACACATTCTGTATACGACATGAAACCCTGTGGGAGCTGGCTTGCCAGCGATGGCGTCTTTGTAGACGCCACATCAACTCAGAATTATTTACCGAGCGAAATCTTCGGCGCCCAGGTCAGCCACTCATCCTCGAACTTGTCGAACAGCGGGAACGTCTGCTCAGGCCGTGCCGGGCTGCCCATGCGCTCACCGTCCGGCGTGGCGAAGGCGATGCCTCCCTGAATCGCCGTCTCCAGCGACTCTGTACGCACTGTCAGACCATTGAACAAGCCGATGTCGAAACCAACGCCGCTGGTGTTCCAGAATCGGCTACCGCTGCGCACCAACGGCGCGTATTTCGGCTCGATCAGAATGTGCACCAACACCCGGTCGGCCGTCTGGCCCAGTTCATAACCGGTGACCTTGCCCACGGTGATTTCGCGGTAGGTCACGGGCACGCCCGGTTTCAGCGAGCCACGCCGCGCGGCGCTCAACACCAGACTCAAGCCAGCCTCCTGCTTGCTCACTTCCGGCGGACTGGCCAGCGCAACGAAGTTCTTCTGCGGGCCGAGATTTTTCGCCGCCGGCTGCACTTCTACATATTGCCCGGTGACCAGGGTTTCCAGGTTCTGGGTCTTGATCAGTCCCAACTCCGGCTTGACCACCCAGAACTGACTGCCGACCCGGGCAATCTTCTCCGGCACTTCAGTGATCCGCGCAGTAATCATCACGGCTTGCAGGTCGTCGGTCAGATCGACGTCTTCAATCTTGCCGACATCCAGGCCCTTGAAACGAATCGGTGTGCCCGGGCGCAAACCATCGGCGCGGTCGACCTTGATCGTTACCAGCGTGCCTTTCTGGTTGGCCTCGTCATGGTTGGCGAACAGACGGAAGCGTGGAATACGCTTCTGCAGCGGCGCCTTGGCTTGCGGGGTTTCGAAAGCGATACCGCCGGCCATCAATGTCTGCAACGACTCGCTCTTCACTTGAATCCCGCCCGTCAGACCACCGGTGAGGGTGATGCCGCTGACATTCCAGAAGCGTGTCGACGCGTTGACCAGATTTTCGTACTCCTTCTCGATATGCACGCCAATGACGATTTGTTTTTTGGTCTTGGAGAACTGATAGCTCTGGACCGAGCCAACCTTGACCTGTTTGTACAGAATCGGACTGCCGACTTCGATCGAACCGAGAACATCGGTGAACAGCACCAGGTGCAGGCCCGGGGCGCGCAGATCCAGTGGCGGTGCTTTTGGCCGTGCCTCGAATTCGCGTTTCGGCGCAGCACCCTTGTCGCCCGGGCGCACGGCGATGTAGTTGCCTTTTACCAACGCTTCGAGCCCGGTAATACCGGCCAGGGAAATCGACGGTTTGACCACCCAGAACTGCGTGCCTTCGACCAGGTAGTCTTCGGCCAGAGGATCCAGCGTCAGTTCGGCCGTGGCGCTGTTGAGATCCGGATCGATTTTCAACGCTTTCAGGTTGCCGACCTGAATGCCCTTGTACATCACCGGCGTGCGGCCGGCCTGCAGGCCTTCAAAGTCACTGAGTTTGACCTTGACCCGAATGCCGGCAGCGGCGGCGTCGAAGTCCTCATACAAACGGAACGGCAGGCTTGGATCGGTAGGCGGACTGTCCTTGCGGTTCTCCGGTGTGGCGAAGGCGATACCCCCGGCGACGATGCTCGCCAGGGATTCGCTGCGCACTTTCACCCCCGACAGATTGGCGTCAATACTGATGCCGCTGGCATTCCAGAAACGTGTGTGTTTGCGCACCAGTTTGGCGTAAGTCGGTTCGATGAACACTTTGAGTTCAACGGTGCTCTGGTCTTCGGACAGCACGTAGCTTTTGATCTGACCGACTTTAATCTGCTTGTAGAACACCGGGCTGCCGCGATTCAACGAACCCAGGCGATCGGCCTTGATGGTCAGGTGCAGACCGGGCTTGGAATCCGACAATGGCGGCTCTTCAGCCAGGGCCTTGAACTTGCGGGTCGGCTCGCCTTCACCCGGGCTGATGGCCACGTAGTTCCCCGAAACCAGTGTTTCCAGTCCTGTGATGCCGGCCAGGGTGACGCTTGGTTTCACCAACCAGAAGCGGGTGCTGGTCTTGAGGTATTGTTCGACATCCTTGTTCATCTCCACAGTGGCGATCACGCCTTTGGAATTGCCTTCGTCGTCGAGCTTGAGCGTCTTCACCTTACCGACTGACATGCCTTTGTACATGACCTCGGTCTTGTTGGCCTGGATGCCTTCACCGCTTTCGAAGCGAACCTGAATCTCGATACCGGTTTCGTTATAGGCACGCCAGCCAAGCCAGCCGCCGATGATCAGGGCGATCAGGGGCAGTACCCAGATGGCAGACCAGTTGGAGGCCGGTCGGGTTTTCGCTACAGGCAAATCAGTCATGGTCGTCGTCCGACTCCGTGTTATCCCAAATCAGTCGGGGATCGAAAGTTACTGCGGCAAGCATCGTCAGAATCACCACACTGGCGAAAGCGATGGCGCCAAGATTGGCTTCGACACTGGCAAGCCGGCCGAAGTTGACGACCGCCACCAGAATGGCGATCACAAAGATGTCGAGCATCGACCAGCGACCGATGAACTCAATGAAGCGGTACATCCAGATGCGCTGCCGTGCAGACAATGGCTGGCGGCGCTGTACAGAAAACAGCAACAGCGCGATACCGACCAGTTTAAACGTCGGCACCAGAATACTGGCGATGAACACCACTGCGGCAATCGGGATCATGCCGTGTTGTACCAACTGGATCACGCCGGACATGATGGTGCTGGGGTCGCCCTGACCCAGCGAGCTGACGGTCATGATCGGCAACACATTGGCCGGAATGTAGATAATCGCAGCCGTGATTAGCAGGGCCCAGGTTCGGGCCAGACTGTTCGGACGACGAGCGTGAACCAGCGCACCGCAGCGGGTGCAGGTCTGCTCGTCGGTGTTCGCATCCTGTTTGTTCAATTCATGGCATTCGGTACAGATCAGAATGCCCGCATCAATCGCCCGCATGGGCATCCTCTCCTGATAACGCCTGCCAGATCTGATGCGGTGACATCACCACTTCCAGCCAGACCTGAACCAACAACAAACCGATGAAACACGCCAGACCGAGGCCGACGGTGATGGCCGCCATGTCCGCCAGTTTGACGATCGCCACGAGGACGCCCATGAGGTAGACCTCAAGCATGCCCCAGTCTTTGAGGTGGTGATAAATGCGGTAGAGCAATAAGCCGTAACTGCGTCCGACGTTGAATCGAATCGTCAGCAAAACGAATAACTGGCACAGCAACTTCAGCAACGGAATAGCCATACTGCACAGGAATACAACGATCGAAACGCCCTGCATGTCCGTATTGAACAAGCCAAGCACGCCGCTCCAGACCGTATCCTGCGAAGATTGTCCGAGAATATTGAGTTGCATGATGGGTAAAAAGTTTGCCGGGATGTACAGCAATAATGCTGCGATCACCAGGGCAAGGCTGCGCTGCACCACGTTATGGCGGTGGGCGTACAACTCGTAACCGCAGCGCGGGCAGAGCGCTTTCTCACCATGGGCAAGCTTGGGCTTGCGCATCAGCAGGTCGCACTCGTGACAGGCCACCAGGTCTTCCAGCGGTAAATCTGACAGCCCTGAGGCGTCAACCGGATCTGACATAAAGGCTCTGGCTCCGAAAAAGATGGGGCTATTCTAGTGTTCTGATTCGAAAATAACTGTGCAAAATTGTTCGCTGCCTAAGTAAAAATACTTTCCTGCGGACAAAACAAAACCCCAACTGCTTTCGCAATTGGGGTTTCGGAATTTAATCTTGACGATGACCTACTCTCACATGGGGAAACCCCACACTACCATCG
>NZ_JBQEPG010000036.1:0-39973 GCF_052045635.1 Pseudomonas sp. 22189 | reverse complement strand
CATTGGAATGCATATCCCTGTGGGAGCGGGCTTGCCCGCGAAGGCGTCAGAAGCCATACCGCAGGATTTTCCATGAATTCGCAAAGCATCATCGTCCCGAAAATCTCCACCCTGCCGGTTCACGAACCCCGGGCCCGGGCGATTCTGCGCTGGCTGGTACGCAAGAATATTGTCAAGGAAGAGCTGAGCACCTGCGGTCGCACCGGCAACCGCATGGCGTACGCGATTGCCGACGGCGCACGTGCGGTAGTGCTGCACCCCGAGGCATTGCCTTTTGGCGAGCCGATCAATGGTCTGGAGATCATCGTCAAACGCTGCATCTACACGCCGGCCAAAGGCTTTCTCGAGGAGGCCGGTTGCGCCGAATGCCGCCGCGAAGTCGGCGAAGCGCTGTTCGAAAGCCTCGAAGACTGGTTTCCAGGCCGCACCGACAACTTCACCTGCCCGGAGTGCGGGCATGAAGACGACATCAACGGCTTTCTGTACTTGCAGGAATGCGCGTTTTCCAACCTGGGGTTCATCTTCAACAACTGGTTGGAAGCGGGGTTCAAGCAGAGCTTTATCGATGAGTTCGCCGATTGGCTCGATCAACCTGTCAGTTGGGTAAAAGTCGAACTTTGAACGTGTAGGAGCTGCCGCAGGCTGCGATCTTTTGACGTTGTTTNAAAGATCGCAGCCTGCGGCAGCTCCTACAGAAAACAGCAGGCCCCGTACATCAATTAAGCTGAGTTTTACATTGAACAGCAGGGGGTGTCTGACTATAATGGCGCGCTTCCATTTTCCCGCTCGGGAGCCCCCGCGATGCTGCGTATCAGCCAAGAAGCTCTGACATTCGACGACATTCTCCTAGTGCCCGGTTATTCCGAGGTGCTTCCTAACGAAGTCAGTCTCAAGACCCGCCTTACCCGTGGCATCGAGCTGAATATTCCTCTGGTTTCTGCCGCCATGGACACCGTCACTGAAGCCCGTCTGGCAATCGCCATGGCTCAGGAAGGTGGTATCGGTATCATCCACAAGAACATGACCATCGAGCAGCAAGCTGCCGAAGTGCGCAAGGTCAAGAAGTTCGAAGCCGGCGTCGTGAAAGATCCGATCACCATCGAGGCTGATGCCACGGTGCGTGACCTGTTCGAACTGACCCGCCTGCACAACATTTCCGGCGTTCCCGTGCTGCACGATGGCGACCTGGTCGGCATCGTCACTTCCCGTGACGTACGCTTTGAAACCCGTCTGGAAGCCACCGTCCGCGAAGTGATGACGCCTAAAGAGCGTCTGGTCACCGTGCGTGAAGGCGCCGACAAGAACGAAGTCCGCGAGCTGCTGCACAAGCACCGCCTGGAAAAAGTCCTGATCGTCGACGACAAGTTTGCCCTCAAAGGCATGATGACCGTCAAAGACATCGAAAAAGCCAAGGCTTACCCGCTGGCCAGCAAGGACGATCAAGGTCGTCTGCGCGTGGGCGCTGCCGTCGGTACCGGTAAAGACACCGGTGACCGCGTTGCTGCGCTGGTCAACGCCGGTGTGGACGTGGTGGTGGTCGACACCGCGCACGGTCACTCCAAAGGCGTGATCGACCGCGTTCGCTGGGTCAAAGAGAATTTCCCTGAAGTGCAGGTGATCGGCGGCAACATCGCCACCGGCGCAGCCGCCAAGGCCCTGGCCGAAGCGGGCGCCGATGCGGTCAAAGTCGGTATCGGCCCTGGCTCGATCTGCACCACCCGTATCGTCGCCGGTGTCGGCGTACCGCAAATCAGTGCCATCGCCAACGTCGCCGCTGCCCTTGAAGGCACAGGCGTGCCGTTGATCGCCGACGGCGGCATCCGGTTCTCCGGTGACCTGTCCAAGGCCATCGTCGCTGGTGCTTCCTGCGTGATGATGGGTTCGATGTTTGCCGGTACCGAAGAGGCCCCGGGCGAGATCGAACTGTTCCAGGGCCGTTCGTACAAGGCGTATCGCGGCATGGGTTCGCTGGGCGCCATGTCCCAGGCGCAAGGTTCTTCCGACCGTTACTTCCAGGACTCCTCGGCAGGCGCCGAGAAACTGGTTCCGGAAGGCATCGAAGGCCGCGTGCCGTACAAAGGCACCCTGACGGCGATCATCCACCAGTTGATGGGCGGTCTGCGTTCCTCGATGGGTTACACCGGCAGCGCCAACATCGAAGAGATGCGCACCAAACCTGAGTTTGTGCGGATCACCGGTGCCGGCATGGCCGAATCCCACGTTCACGACGTGCAGATCACCAAAGAAGCGCCAAACTACCGCGTAGGTTGAGGCTTCAAGCAAATCATCAAGCAACCGGGGCTGTTTTATTCAGCCCCGAGTTGTTTCTGAATCACGACTGTTTCTGAATTACTTAAGACGAGACTGAATCATGGCCCTCGACATTCACGCTCACCGCATCCTGATCCTCGACTTCGGTTCGCAATACACCCAGCTGATCGCCCGCCGCGTGCGTGAGATCGGCGTGTACTGCGAGCTGCACCCGTTCGACATGGACGAAGATGCGATCCGCGAATTCGCGCCTAAAGGCGTCATCCTCGCCGGCGGCCCCGAGTCCGTACACGAAGCCAACAGCCCGCGCTGCCCACAGGCGGTGTTTGACCTGGGCGTGCCGGTCTTCGGTATCTGCTACGGCATGCAGACCATGGCCGAGCAACTGGGCGGCAAGGTTGAAGGTTCCGAACTGCGTGAGTTCGGTTACGCCCGCGTTGACGTGGTCGGCAAGAGCCGCCTGCTCGACGGCATCGAAGACCACATCGACGCCGACGGCCTGTTCGGCCTCGACGTATGGATGAGCCACGGTGACAAGGTCACCAAGATGCCGGAAGACTTCCACATCCTGGCCAGCACCCCGAGCTGCCCGATCGCCGGCATGTTCAACGACGAGCGCGCTTACTACGGCGTGCAGTTCCACCCGGAAGTGACCCACACCAAGCAGGGCGGCCGCATCCTGTCGCGCTTCGTACTGGACATCTGCGGCTGTGAAGCCCTGTGGACGCCGTCGAAGATCGCTGAAGATGCCATCGCCAACATCCGCGCACAGGTCGGCACCGACAACGTGCTGCTGGGCCTGTCCGGCGGTGTTGACTCCTCGGTGGTTGCGGCGCTGCTGCACAAAGCCATCGGCGATCAGCTGACCTGCGTCTTCGTCGACAACGGCCTGCTGCGTCTGCACGAAGGCGAGCAAGTGATGGCCATGTTCGCCGAGAACATGGGCGTCAAGGTGATCCGCGCCAACGCCGAAGAGCAGTTCCTCAACAACCTGGCTGGCGAAGCCGATCCCGAGAAGAAGCGCAAGATCATCGGCCGTACCTTCATCGACGTGTTCGATGCCGAATCCTGCAAGCTGGACAACATCAAGTACCTGGCGCAGGGCACCATCTACCCGGACGTGATCGAGTCGGCTGGCGCGAAAAGCGGCAAGGCGCACGTGATCAAGTCGCACCACAACGTGGGCGGCCTGCCGGAAGAGATGAACCTGAAACTGGTCGAGCCCCTGCGCGAACTGTTCAAGGACGAAGTCCGTCGTCTGGGTCTGGAACTGGGCCTGCCGTACGACATGGTCTACCGTCACCCGTTCCCGGGCCCGGGCCTGGGCGTACGCATCCTCGGTGAAGTGAAGAAGGAATACGCCGACCTGCTGCGTCGCGCCGACCACATCTTCATCGAAGAACTGCGCAAGGCCGACTGGTACCACAAAGTCAGCCAGGCTTTCGTGGTGTTCCAGCCGGTGAAATCGGTTGGCGTGGTTGGCGATGGCCGTCGTTACGCCTGGGTCGTGGCCCTGCGTGCCGTGGAAACCATCGACTTCATGACCGCACGTTGGGCACACCTGCCTTACGAACTGCTGGAAACCGTCTCCGGCCGCATCATCAATGAAATCGAAGGCATTTCGCGCGTTACCTACGACGTGTCGAGCAAGCCGCCGGCGACCATTGAGTGGGAGTGATCCCGCACCAAGTCTGATGGCTTGAACGCTGGCACTTCAAAAGCCGTGTGAAATCATTTCACACGGCTTTTTTGTTTGCCGATTAAAGCGGTTTAGACCAACCCGCTAACCTCAGCCCCATATTGTTCAGTCCCTGTAACAGTTCTCTGATACTGCCGTAGCGTTTCCCGCTCACCGAGGGCCAGTTCGGGCGCTCGATATAAAAACGGTCTCCATCGGTCTCGATCAGCGTGCGGACCAGTTCTTTGCTGCGGCTGCGATGTACCAGAAAAATCATGCGCGGTTGTTGTTTTAATGAGTACATGCCGTAACGAGGCAACAGCGTTTCGAACTCTGCCATGGTCTGGGCAGACCACGGCGTTTCCATCTGCAGGCGAAAGTCTCCCCGAACCAGTGCGCTACGGCCCTTCAGGCTATCGCCGGCCAGCAGGATTTTTCCAGGGTCGATTTCGATTCCGCCAGAGGTGCCTTCGGCGACATCTTCAACGCGAATACCGATGGCTTCCTCCAGCTCGCTCACCCCGGCCACGCCTTCGAAGGTATTGGAGTGAGAATTACCCATCAGTGCCACCCATTTGTGTGCACCTCGCGCGGTCTGGTCGGTACGAATGATCGTCCTGGCAAAGTAGTTCATCATTTTTTGTCGCGCGTTTTCGTCAACGAAGTGTTCTTCGCCCGCGATGGGCGTCATGCCGTTGAGCCTATAGCTCGCCATGCAATCGATCGCCTGCACATGGATTCGCTGTTTTGCTGCCGCCTTGACCACTTCAAGAAACGTATAACGTTCAAGGGGGTCGGTCATTTGTCCGATATCAAGCACCTTCAGGTAGCTTTCCAGCGACTTTGGCATGAGTCCGGTTTGCAGGTAGGAATCCAGCGCGGCCTGATGGAAGTCGGTCAACAAGTGTTCCATGTAGAGCGTCTTCACGTTGTGGCTGGCCAGCACCTCCATGTTTTCGATCAGCCATTGTTTAGCGCCGATCTCACTGTGAGACTCACCGATAACCAGTCCTCGGGCATGTTCGAGAAGCTTTTCGACGATCTCTCCGGCGCTGGCATCGTGATTCAGCGCGGGTGCGGGCGGGCGTCGGGGAAGCTCGAGTTCGCGATAGAAGCGCAAGGCATCTCGATAGAGGCGTTTTCTGACGGCTTTGAAGTCCCGGTAAGGATCGGACTCTCTCAGGCTGTCGTATGCATCACGCAGTGCGTCGGTGTCAGTTCCGGCGGCGCCTTTTTTCAACGCCGACTTCAGTTGCGGCGGCATATCGTATTGCGATACCGGTAGCGGTGTCATGCCACGCTCGGCCATGCCGGTCGAGCTGGCCCCCTGAGTCGGGGATGTCTTGCCACCGCCCCTGAGTCCGCCGCGAGGCATCGTTTCCCATTCTCCCTCGGCGTTCAGACGCACCGGGATTGAATTTGAAAAGCGCTCGGGGTTCGCCGGGTCGATGATCGACCAATGCCCACCGCCGTTGATATCGGCTTCGTAACGCACGTAATACGCGGTGTCATTGAGCATGATGGCAGCGGACGGATTGGCATTGAGGCGATAGATACCCTGAAACTTTCCGGGTTCGCTGCCGGGCGTATTCCCTTCCAGCAGTTCATTGGCTTGCCAGTGCTCGGGTGGAGTCGGTCGTTGAATCTCGGGACGCACTTGCGCAAGTTCCTCCAGCACCGATGTCACGCCTTGTGCTTCGCCAGCGACTTCAGGCCAGCCCATCGGCTGCAGGCCTTTTTCGATCAATGCCTGTTTCAGTTCAGCGAAGTTATCCACCGTCATGGAATCGTGGATTGGCCCGAGCGGAGTGTCCAGATTCATCCTGCCGCCCGGAGTCATTCTGATCACGCTGTCCGCCATTTGATGGTTGGCGTTGCGATAAACCACGAGGATGCTGCTTCTGTACCGTTGAAAGGTGAACATTCCCGGTTCCGGCAACAACGCGCGAAGATCTTGTGGCGTTCGGTAGGCCCACGGGGTTTGCATTTGTACACGCCAGTCGCCTTTGATGCTGTCTCGGATATGGTCGAAGCCAGTGATATCCGACCCTTCTTCCTCGACAGGCGAGTCCGGATAGTCTGCGTACTCCACCGCTAATCCGGGATCGGCGCCGATGGGCTGTGCCTGACCGGGTGTCACGTCATTGATGCGTACGCTCATGGCGTCGGTCTGTTCGCTGATACCCTGATAGCCTCTGAAACTTGTCATGTGTTCCTGATCAACCAAGGCAATCCATTTGGCCGGCCCTTTTGATTCTTCATTGAACCGGATGACTTCGCTGGCAAAAAACTTCCTCATCATCAAGCTGTCTGGATTTCGGATAAGGAGGTCTTCATTGATGTTGTAGGTCGTTGTCATGTCGATGGCTTGAACGCGGATGCGCTGGGCATTGGCAGACTTGACCAAGGCCAGCAGATTGAAATTGCCCTCGGGATCGTTACCGGCCTTGATGTCGAGTTTTCTCAGATAGTTTTCCAGCTCTTCGGGTATTTCGCCGGTTCTGGCAAAGGTGTCGAGGTCGAGCTGATTGACGTTGGCCAGCAGTTCCTGCAAGTACAGGGTCTTCACGCCACGGTGAGCCAAGGCGGGCATGTTTTCGATCAGGAACTGTTTGCTGCCGATACTGCCGCGATGCTCGCCAACGATCAGTCCCGGCTTTTCCGCAAAGGCAATGTCGAGCAGGTCGGTTGTCGTATTAATCACCCGTGCCGGTGCCGCGAGGCGAGGCGTCGGTGGATTGAGCTCGTAGTAGGCTCGCGCATCGCTGATTAGCGTGTTGCGGGGCTCTTCCTGATCCAGTTCGAATTCGCTCAAGGACTCCGTGAACTCGTCGGTCGGGGACATCATCACACTGCGGTTGCCAACGGTATTTTCATCGATACCGACGACACTGCGTACGTCGATGTCGCCGAGGGTCCACATGCGCCTGTACAGATTGCGCACATCGGGGCCGCCGAGTGCCCAAGACCTCATTTGCGGGTCTTCGAGGCCGGGCACATGAATACCCGGTATTCGTGCCCATTCTTCGACGGCGGGCGCACTGGTTGCAGCCGCACCGGGAGCGGACGGCAGGATCATGCCGCCCTTCAGCCCAAGTCGCGGAACGATTTCCCATTGGCCCGCAGGGCTCAATCGCACTGGAATGGAGCCGGAAAACGCATCGGGATTGGCCGGATCGATGATCGCCCAATGACCTCGGCCATTTAAATTGGCTTCGTAACGCACGTAGTACGCACTGTCGTTGAGCTTGATCGCGGATGAAGGGTTGGAAGAAAGCCGATAGGTACCCTGAAATTTTCCCGGTTCGCGAATCAGTGTGTCTTCGCTCAGTGGCACATCGATTTTGAAGCTTTGCGGCACCTTCACCGTCGATTCGGGACTGGCCGGCGTTTCAACGCTGGCTTCGCTCTGTGTCGGCCCGGAAGCTTTGGCCGGTTGTGTCGTCTCCTTCAGATCAGACATTTCTTTCGCTTCGGCGGCATCGATTTCGGGGCCGACTTCTTCGAGCGAACCAGGGCCTTTGAGGACGAGCAAGTTGAACAGCATGTCGATACCGCTCAGTACCGCGCCGAGGATGCCCGCCTTGCGCTCTTCGGCGGTCCTGGCGTTGACGGCCTGATCAATGTTCAACCCCAGATTGGCGATGCTGGCGCCGATCACCGGCAGTGCAATGGGCCAGCCGACGACTGCCATCGGGCCAAGTACTTTCACACCGGCGCTGAGGTAACCGATCCACAGCTTTTTTCGTAGATCGCCATTGGAGGTCAGTGACAGTGCGGCCTCGGCGAACATCGCGCTTTGGGTCGAGTCTCGCAGCCAGCTGAAAACGTCGCCGCGAATGATCCGGTTTTCCTGGTTGATCAAATGATGGTCGTATTTGCCCCAGGTGCTGACCAGGCGATTCATCAGACCGGTAATGTCCTCTGCAATACGTTGTCGATCAGCCAGGCAGAAATGCGACATGAACACCTGACGCGTTGCGTCCTTGTTCATCCGCTGCAACATCCAGAAGTGCATGTCGGTGGCCGTTTCCAACGTCTGGAAGGCATCGGTTTCGCCGGGCAGATAGACGATTTGCCGGCCCTTGGGCGCGATAAAACGAAGGACGTTGGTGGCCACGTAGCCGGCGACATCCAGGGTACGAACACAGTCAGTGCCCGGGGACTGTGTTTGCAACAATTGCAGACTGACCGGCCAGGTGATCGGGCCAATGGCCGCTTCGGTGACGAACTGGAAATCCTCATCGCTCAACTGGCGCTTGTCCCTTGCCCGAAGGGCGCTGATGAGGAAGTTGCACTTGGCCAGGGTGCGGAAGTCGGTGCCGGAACCGTCCCAGAACGTCGTCAGCCGTTCGTTGTACAGCGAGCTGAAGTCAATGCTCCAGAAGTCCCGCAACACCTCGTTACCGTGCAGGCGCACTTCGTTGCGTTCGTCGAACGTGCCTGGATTGGGACCTGCGGTATAGAAACCGGCATACACGTCGAGCAGATCGGCATTGTCCTGATCGGCGACGCGAAAGCGGTGAATGACCAACTGGGTCAGCGTCATGGAGGACGTTGGCGTTGCATGGACATGCTCCCACCCCGTAAAGGCTTTCGAACTGCTTTGGGCCTCGGCGAAGCGATGGAAATACACCTGGTCCGGATCAAGGCCGGTGATGCCGTATTTTTTCAGCAAGTCAGACGCAACGTCATGAGCGGTGTCTTGCAGGCTGGGGCACGTCTGGATAAGGCGGGTGGCGATGGCTTTGAGGGCAGCCTTGTCGGCGGCATTGGGCTGCGGGCGGCGTTGGTTCGGATTCATACACTCTCACTCCTTGAGAAACGGGCATTGAGCATGAGCCGTTCGCTCGGGGGAGGTGCACTACATAGTTATATGCATGAGCGATCCGGCGTGCGTCTCTGCGTCGCCCTTACTGTTTCGCAGTTGCAGGTGTATCGTATTCGCCTTTTCCAGGCCGCTGGCCTGTCGTTGACTTGTGAGGTAGTTGAGTTCATGTCCTTTACCCGTCGCCAAATCCTCGGTGGCCTGGCCGGTCTTGTTGTCGTTGGTGTCGGAGCGGGAGGCGCGTCGCGTTACTGGCTGGGCAAGATGGCCGACGCCGACGCGGGGCATGACTATGAGCTGATCGCGGCGCCGCTGGACGTTGAGCTGGTGCCGGGGCACAAGACCGAGGCGTGGGCGTTCGGCCCGTCGGCGCCGGGCACCGAGTTGCGCGTGCGTCAGGGCGAGTGGCTGCGGGTGCGTTTCATCAACCACCTGCCGGTGGCGACCACCATTCACTGGCACGGCATCCGTTTGCCGCTGGAGATGGACGGCGTTCCGTACGTCTCGCAATTGCCGGTGCTGCCCGGTGAATACTTCGATTACAAATTCCGCGTGCCGGATGCCGGCAGCTACTGGTATCACCCGCATGTCAGCAGCAGCGAAGAGCTGGGGCGCGGGCTGGTCGGACCGTTGATCGTCGAAGAGCGCGAGCCGACCGGTTTCAAGTACGAAAAGACTTTGAGCCTGAAGAACTGGCACATCGACGAACAGGGCAATTTCGTCGAATTCAGCATCCCCCGGGAAGCGGCGCGTGGTGGTACGGCGGGACGCTTGTCGACCATCAATGGCGTGCCGTCGCCGGTGATCGAGTTGCCGGCAGGGCAGATCACCCGGGTGCGTTTGCTCAACCTCGACAACACCCTGACGTATCGCATCAACATTCCTGGCGTCGAAGCGCAGATTTATGCGCTGGACGGCAACCCGATCGAGCCGCGGCCGTTGGGCAAGGAATACTGGCTGGGGCCGGGCATGCGTATCTGCCTGGCGATCAAGGCGCCGCCGGCCGGTGAAGAATTGTCGCTGCGCAACGGCCCGGTGCGTCTGGGGACCTTGCGCTCGGTGGCCAATAACGATGCACCGACCGCGTGGCCGAAAGCCTTGCCCGCCAACCCGCTGGCCGAGCCGGATCTGGCGAATGCCGAGAAACTCAACTTCAATTTCGAATGGGTCGGTTCGGTGTCGGTGAATGTCGACAACGGCAAGCCGCCGAGCCTGTGGCAGATCAACGGCAAGGCCTGGGACATCACGGACAAGACCTGCGCCGATCGGCCGATTGCCAGCCTGAAGCTGGGCCAGAGCTACATTTTCGAACTGAAGAACATGACCCAGTATCAGCACCCGATCCACTTGCACGGCATGAGCTTCAAGGTGATTGCGTCGAACCGGCACAAGATCACGCCGTACTTCACCGACACTTATCTGCTGGGCAAGAACGAGCGTGCGCAAGTGGCGCTGGTGGCGGATAACCCGGGGGTGTGGATGTTCCATTGCCACGTGATCGACCACATGGAAACCGGCCTGATGGCCGCTATCGAGGTGAAGTGATGCGCCAGATTCGCCCCGCCGCGATCATCGACCGCAGCCGTGACCGCGATTTCATGCGCGAAGCCCTGGCGTTGGCGGCACAAGGTGCCGCCCTCGGCGAAGTGCCGGTGGGTGCAGTGCTGGTGCAGGACGGTGAAATCATCGGTCGCGGCTACAACTGCCCGATCACCACCAGCGACCCGAGTGCCCACGCGGAAATGGTCGCGATCCGCGCCGCCGCCCAGGCCGTCAGCAACTATCGCCTGCCGGGCAGCACGCTGTACGTGACGCTGGAACCGTGCAGCATGTGCGCCGGGTTGATTGTGCATTCGCGGGTTGCTCGCGTGGTGTATGGCGCACTGGAGCCCAAGGCCGGGATTGTGCAGAGTCAGGGGCAGTTCTTCACCCAGGGCTTTTTGAATCACCGGGTGTTGTATGAAGGCGGGGTGCTGGCGGAGGAGTGTGGGGCGGTGTTGACCGAATTCTTCAGGGCGCGGCGGGCAAACCGGGATTAAGATCAAAAGATCGCAGCCTTCGGCAGCTCCTACAGGGATCGATGTAGGAGCTGCCGAAGGCTGCGATCTTTAGATTCTGCTTTATTTGCGAGCGACAATCACCGCCCGCATCGGCGCCGGCAACCCTTCGATGGTCTTGCTGTGATCTTCGGGATCGAGGAAGTCGCTCAGCGACTGATACTTCATCCACTCGGTACCGCGCTGTTCTTCAACCGTCGTGGTGCTGACGTCCACGCAGCGGATGTCGGTGAAGCCTGCCCGGCGCAGCCATAACTCCAGCGCCGGCACCGACGGCAGGAACCACACGTTGCGCATCTGTGCGTAGCGGTCTTCCGGCACCAGCACCTGATGCTTGTCGCCTTCAACCACCAGCGTTTCCAGCACCAGCTCACCACCCTTGACCAGGCAATCCTTGAGCGCCAGCAAATGCTCGATCGGCGAACGGCGATGGTAGAACACGCCCATGGAGAACACCGTGTCGAAGCCTTCCAGGTTCGGCGGCAGGTCTTCGAACGGAAACGGCAGGTGCCAGGCATTCGGCTCTGACAGATAACGCTGCACCGCCTGGAACTGGCAGAAAAACAGCCAGTTCGGATCGACGCCGATCACGCTGTCGGCACCGGCGCCGAGCATGCGCCACATGTAGTAGCCGTTGCCGCAACCGACGTCGAGGACGCGTTTGCCCTTCAGGTCCAGATGCGGGACGACCCGCGACCACTTCCAGTCCGAGCGCCATTCGGTGTCGACGTGCACGCCGAACAGGTCGAACGGCCCCTTGCGCCACGGCGACAGGCCCATCAGCGCGGTGCGCATTTGTGCGCGGGTTTCGTCGTCGCAATCGGTGTCCAGTTTCAGGCCGTCGAGCAGGTCGACTTCGGTCGGCTGGATCTTCGGCAGAGCGTCCAGCGCGCTCTGCCAGCGCTCCAGATCGCCGTGACCTTTCTCCATTTTCTTGTCGAGTTGCCCTTGCAGGGTGTTGGCCCAGTCGGCCAGCGGTGTGCCGGCCAGACGGCGGGCGAGGGGGGACAGATCAATCATGGCAAGGCAATCAACGAGGCAAAGTTAAGACACTGGAACCACGGCACGACTTTCGAGAACCCGGCGGCCAGCAGGCGTTCGCGGTGTTCTTCGAGGCTGTCGGGCTTCATGACGTTTTCGATGGCGCTGCGCTTCTGGGCGATTTCCAGTTCGCTGTAGCCGTTGGCGCGTTTGAACGCGACGTGCAGATCGGTCAGCAGCGCGTGTTCTTCGGCATCGTTGAAGCGCAGCTTCTCCGACAGAATCAGCGCGCCGCCGGGCAGCAGCGACTGGCGAATACGCGAGAGCAACGCGGTGCGCTGCTCCGGGGCGATGAATTGCAGGGTGAAGTTCAGTGCCACCACCGAGGCCGGTTTGAACTCGAGCGCGAGAATGTCGCCTTCGATCACTTCGACCGGCAGCAACTCCTGGAACATCGAATCCTGACCGTTGAGGTACTCGCGGCAGCGTTCGACCATCGCCGCCGAGTTATCCACCGCGATCACCCGGCAACCCTCGGTACGCACGTGACGGCGCAGGGCCTGAGTCACGGCGCCGAGCGAAGCACCGAGGTCGTACAGAACGCTGTTCGGTTGGGCGAATTGCGCCGCGAGCACGCCGAGGTTTTCGACGATGGTCGGGTAACCCGGCACCGAACGCTTGATCATGTCCGGGAACACCCGCACCACGTCCTCGTTGAAGGCGAAGTCAGGCACCTGGGCCATCGGCTGGGCGAAAATGCGATCGGGTTCTTTGCTCACGGCGGTTCCGGCGGTGTCGATGGAAAAGGCCGGCATTTTAGCCAAAGTGGCGCTGGGATGCTTGGGTTGTCCGACGTGGCGAGGGGATTTATCCCCGATGGGCTGCGAAGCAGCCCCAAAACCTGTGGCTGCGGTCTGTCTGACATAACTGAATGACAACTTTCGGGGCCGCTGCGCAGCCCATCGGGGATAAATCCCCTCACTACAAAATTAGCGGTGTTTCACGGAAAACGCCGAAGCGGCGATCCCCCACTGCCCCAGCCAGTAACTGAGGATGATCACGTACGGCGCCGCGTGAAATGGCGATACGAAACGATCAATACCAATCACACTGTCTGAAAACACGAACGCCAGCGCACCCGCCGCCGCCAGCAGCGCCGAGCGCTTGGGCACGTCGGTGCCGAGGCGGGCAAGGGCGCGCCAGAGCATGGCGCTGATCGCGGTGCCATAGACGACCACCGGCACCAGCAACGGCCCCAGGCCACTGGAAATCAGCATCCCCAGCAGCGCTGCGCCAACGCCGAGCGCCAGCACCAGCGGCAACAGCGCCAGTCGTTTGCAATCGCTGAGGTAGGCCTTGAGGTACGCCAGATGCGCCACCAGAAACGCCCCCAGGCCAAACACAAACAGATCCCCCGGCCACGCCAGCAACACGTCACCGAGCAGAGAAAAAATCAGACCGAGGCTGATCCAGCGCCGATAGTCGCTGGGCGGCGCATCGTGCAGCCAGCCGAGCAGCGCCAGCACCGGCAACGGTTTGACCAACAGGCACAGCAGCGCCGCATGGGTGCTGACGCCGTAGAGAAATGTCGCCGCGCCCATCAGTGCCAGAATCAGCCAGCCCACGATCAGTTCACCGAAATCGCGCAGTCGAAGGTTTCTGCCGGTTCAACTTCCGGTTCCCAAGGTTGCTGCGAGGTCAGGCGCAGGCGCCCGGTGCCGGTAGCGAAGGCCTGAAAGCGCCAGGTGGAGAATCCGCCCGCACCGACCATCCCCGAGTCTTTCGGACTGCTGTAGACCTCGGGGCTGAGCGCGCGCAGCACACCGCCGGCCGAGTCCTGAATCGCCCAGCGGTAACCGGTGGTGGGATTGCTCGGCAGCATCACAATCAGGTGTTGTCCGTTGGTGAGACGCACGGGGCATTCGCTCTGTTTTTCCACGGTCACGTTCTGTTTCGGTTGCGTGGCGCAGGCCGCCAGCAGAGAAAGGGCGAGGGGGATAAACAGGCGAGTGGGGGACATAGGCTCAGTGGCTCCGGCGTTGACGACGAACGGCGAGCATAACTGAAGATGAGACAAAGTGTGACAGTCGGGCAGGCCAGTGTTATCAGAACTGACGCCATCGCTGGCAAGCCAGCTCCCACAGGGATTGTGGTGAACACAGGATTTGTGAACACCTCGAACACTGTGGGAGCTGGCTTGCCAGCGATAGCGTCAGGTCAGGCGCTAAAGCTCTGTCAGAACAGCACTTTCGCCACATCCGCAAAACGCTTGGCGAAGTGCACGGTAAGCCCTTCCTTCAGGTAATCCGGCAATTCCTCGAAGTTGCCCCGGTTCGGCTCCGGCAGGATCAGTTCGAAGATCTTCTGCCGCCGCGCCGCGATGACCTTTTCACGCACCCCGCCAATCGGCAGCACATGCCCGGTCAGAGTCAGTTCACCGGTCATCGCCACGCCTTTTTTCGGCGGCTGATTGCGGGCGAGCGAGAGCAGGGCGCTGGCCATGGTCACGCCGGCGCTCGGGCCGTCCTTTGGTGTGGCACCTTCCGGCACGTGCAGGTGGACGAAGGCTTCGTCGAAGAATTTCGGATCGCCGCCGAACGACTTCAGGTGCGAGCTGACGTAGCTGTAGGCGATTTCCGCCGACTCTTTCATTACATCGCCCAGTTGCCCGGTGAGTTTGAAACCGCGATTGAGCGTGTGAATGCGTGTGGCTTCGATCGGCAGGGTGGCGCCGCCCATGCTGGTCCAGGCCAGACCGGTGATCACACCGGTGCCGGACAGCACTTGTTCGTTGCGGAACACGGGATGACCCAGCGAGGCTTCGAGGTCTTTCGGCCCGAGCTTGATCACCGCTTTCGGGTCCTCAATCAGCTTCATCACCGCTTTGCGTACCAGTTTGCCCATCTGTTTTTCCAGTTGGCGCACCCCGGCTTCACGGGCGTAACCGTCGATCAAGGCCTTGAGCGCGCTGTCGCTGATGCTCAGACTGCCTTTGGACACGCCGGCCTTTTCCAACAGCTTCGGCCACAGGTGACGCTTGGCGATGGCGACTTTTTCTTCGGTGATGTAGCCCGACAGGCGAATCACTTCCATGCGGTCCAGCAACGGCCCGGGGATCGAATCCAGGGTGTTGGCGGTGCATACGAACAGGACTTTCGACAGGTCCATGCGCAGGTCAAGGTAGTGGTCGAGGAATTCGACGTTCTGTTCCGGGTCGAGGGTTTCCAGCAGCGCCGAGGCCGGGTCGCCCTGGTAGCTCTGGCCCATTTTGTCGATCTCGTCGAGCATGATCACCGGGTTCATCACTTCGACGTCTTTCAACGCCTGGACGAGTTTGCCCGGTTGCGCGCCGATGTAGGTGCGGCGGTGGCCCTTGATCTCGGCTTCGTCACGCATGCCACCGAGGCTGAAGCGGTAGAACGGTCGGCCAAGGGATTCGGCGATGGATTTGCCGACGCTGGTTTTACCCACGCCTGGCGGGCCGACCAGCAGCACGATCGAGCCACTGATTTCGCCCTTGTAGGCACCGACCGCGAGGAATTCGAGGATGCGGTCCTTGATGTCGTCGAGGCCGGCGTGGTGTTTGTCGAGCACCTTGCGTGCGTGCTTGAGGTCGAGTTTATCCTCGCCGTACACGCCCCACGGCACCGAGGTCGCCCAGTCGAGGTAGTTGCGGGTGACCGCGTATTCCGGCGATCCGGTTTCGAGGATCGACAGTTTGTTCATTTCTTCTTCAAGGCGCTTTTGCACCTGCGCCGGCAGGACTTTGCCTTCCAGGCGTTGTTCGAACTGTTCAAGGTCGGCGCTGCGGTCGTCCTTGGTCAGGCCGAGTTCCTGCTGGATGACCTTGAGTTGTTCTTTCAGGAAGAACTCGCGCTGATGCTCGCCGATCTTGCGGTTGACCTCGGCGGAGATCTCTTTTTGCAGGCGCGCGACTTCGACTTCCTTGCGCAGCATCGGCAGGACTTTTTCCATGCGCTTGAGCATCGGCACGCAGTCGAGCACTTCCTGCAGCTCATTGCCTGTCGCCGACGTGAGGGCGGCGGCGAAGTCGGTCAGCGGCGACGGATCGTTGGGGCTGAAGCGATTGAGGTAGTTCTTCAGCTCTTCGCTGTACAGCGGGTTGAGCGGCAGCAGTTCCTTGATCGCGTTGATCAGCGCCATGCCGTAGGCCTTGACCTCGTCGGTCGGCTCGGTGGGCTGGTGCGGGTATTCGACTTCGACCAGATACGGCGGGCGGTGGTGCTTGAGCCAGGTTTTGATGCGTACGCGGCTCAGGCCTTGGGCGACAAATTGCAGTTTGCCGTTTTCGCGGCTGGCGTGGTGCACCTTCACCAGCGTGCCGTATTCCGGCAGGGCTTTGGTGTTGAAGTGGCGCGGGTCTTCCTGGGGCGTGTCCATGAAGAACAGGGCCAGGGAGTGGTGTTCGGATTTACTGACCAGATCGAGGGTTTCGGCCCAGGGTTCTTCGTTGACGATGACCGGCAGCACTTGGGCCGGGAAGAACGGGCGGTTGTGGATCGGGATGACGTAGACCTTGTCCGGCAGGTTCTGGCCGGGCAGGGCGAGGCCTTTGCCGGTGGAATGGTGTTCGATGTGTTCGGCTTCGGTGTAGTCGTCGGGGTTGTCCGGGAATTCTTGCTGGTCGCTCATTGGGGCACCTGCGCAATGGGGTATGGGTCTTAGATGGGGCAGGCTTGGGGTGGTTTCAATGGGGGGCGGTGTTTCTGCTTGTGTGTTCAGGGTTTTGACAGGCGTCACGCTTTGGGCTTGGCGGCCTTTGGGCCGACCAGGTTCTTGGGGTTTTGGGTGTATATCCGTTTTTTTGGTAACGGCGACTTAGGGTTTCGCCCTTACGGCGACTCACTTTTTTGACAAACGCCTCAAAAAAGTAAGCAAAAAAAGGCTTGCTCCTGCGTTCGGCCCGCTCGCTGGGGCTCGGGGTCCCTTCGCTGCGGGATTGATCCGGGGGCAGCGCCTACGGTTTGCTTCGCTGCACCTCCTCTCGCTGTGTTTGGCTGCGCCAAACGGTCGCTGCGCTCCCACGCCCGGATCAATCCCTCCGCTCAGCCTTCCGACGTCGCCCGTGGATCAAGATCAAGAGCTGCAGCCGAGCTAACGCTCATCCTGTTGAGTGGGGCGGCATGCGCCGCGTGCGGGTTGTACTTAATTTTCCCTGTAGGAGCTGCCGCAGGCTGCGATCTTTTGATCTTGATTTTGTGGGAGCTGGCTTGCCAGCGATGGCGGCCTGACAGCCGACCATGTTCTGGCTGAATGCACTCAATTTACCTGTGGGAGCGAGCCTGCTCGCGAAAGCGGTGGGTCAGGCACCTTGAATATTGAATGTGCTGGCGCCTTCGCGAGCAAGCTCGCTCCCACAGGGGATTAGTTGTGTGTTGGAGATTGCGAGATTTCGTGGTTATCCAGCACTCGGTTCACCGCCAGTTCGGCGAGCATGATGATTTGCTGAATGGCCAGTATCGTCCGGCGCTGCGGGATGTCGATGTACGCGGCGATATCGCTGGTCATGAGGCTGGCTTGAGCCAGTGATTCGCAGGCGTGGACCAGCAGGCTTTCGTTGTCCATGTCCGGGGCGACCTGGAACATATTGCTGGGTTTGTGGAATCTCACCGCGGCGGCGGAGGGTTTCAGGTAGTGATCCAGCGCACGCTCGGCGGCGTCGTGGAGTTTTTTTGAATCGAGGGATTCGTAGGGGGAGGTTTCGGGGGGATTGGGTGTGGGTTTGATCATGGTGAAGCTCCGAATGAGAAGTGGGGCTGTCACTCTCAATCGCCGCGACGCGACTGAGGGTGGCAGCTGTACGCGGGTTCGCGGACCGAGCCATTCGGCAATCTCGGCATACCCGAAGGTATCCCGCGCACAGCCACCATCAAACCAAACGAAAGCACCTGAGCGCTCCCGTTTGGGCTGGCGATTATGCATCAAATCGAATGGATTGCTCGGGCCGCGACGCCCGGCCGCTGAATTTCCAGCGACCACCAGAGCCTATCCAGCCAACTTCCGAGGCACAACCGACGCGACCTGTCGGAAAACTCCGTGCAATCACCAGCATTTGTAGGACGAACACATTTCCCATAGACCAGCACATTTTCCTGTAGGAGCTGCCGAAGGCTGCGATCTTTTGATCTGGCTTTTAAAAATCAAAGTCAAAAGATCGCAGCCTTCGGCAGCTCCTACAGGGATATTGGGTGTGCACAAAAAAGGCGATGCCCCTCACGGAGCATCGCCTTTCTATTACCGCCGCTAAAACTTATTCCGGCAGTTTGTACGCAATCACGTAGTCACCCATCTTGGTGCCCAGCGAGCCGTGACCGCCCACCACGAGCAGGACGTATTGCTTGCCGTCCTTGCCGGTGTAGGTCATCGGAGTCGCTTGACCGCCGGCCGGCAGACGCGATTTCCACAGTTCTTTACCGGTGTTCACGTCGTAGGCGCGCAGGTACTGGTCAAGGGTACCGCTGAGGAAGCCGACGCCGCCGGCAGTCACCATCGAGCCGCCCATGCTTGGCACGCCCAGGGTGAAGCCGATCGGGATTGGCGAGCTGTCGCGGCTGGTGCCGTTCTTGCGTTTCCACACGACTTTACCGGTGGTCAGGTCGATACCGGCAACGTAGCCCCAGGCCGGGGCCTGGCACGGTACGCCCAGTGGCGACATGAACGGGTGCATGATCACCGCGTAGGGCGCGCCGGTGTTCGGTTGCACGCCAGCAGTTTCGCTTTCGCGTTTGCTGCCGGCGGCGACTTTCTCGCGTGGCACCATTTTCGAAACGAAGGCCATGTAGTTCGGGCTGGTGAACAGCATTTGGCGAACCGGGTCGACCGACACGCCGCCCCAGTTGAACACGCCGACGTTACCCGGGTAGATCAGGCTGCCCTGTTCCGACGGAGGCGTGTATTGGCCTTCGTAGCGCAGTTCCTTGAATTGGATGCGGCACAGCATCTGGTCGAACGGGCTGGCGCCCCACATGGCTTTTTCGGTCAGTTCCGGGGCCAGCAGGTTGAGGTCCGAACGGGCCTGGGTCGGTGCGGTGTGGTCGCCTTTCACGGCGCCTTGCGGTACCGGGATTTCCTTGATCGGGATGATCGGCGTGCCGTCACGACGGTCGAGGACGTACAGGCTGCCCTGTTTGGTCGGGGCGATCAGCGCCGGTTTCACGCCGTCGGCGGTTTTCATGTCGAGCAGGGTTGGCTGGCTGCCAACGTCCATGTCCCACAGGTCGTGGTGGGTGAACTGGTAGTTCCAGCGCACTTTACCGGTGGCCAGGTCGAGGGCGACGATGCCGGCGCTGAATTTCTCGGCGCCTGGGGTGCGGTCAGCGCCCCACTGGTCGGGAGTCTGGTTGCCCAGTGGCAGGAAGACCATGCCGAGTTTTTCGTCGACGCTGGCCAGCGACCACATGTTGGCCGAGTTGCGGCTGTAGATTTCGCCCGGGGCCAATGGCTCGGTGGCGTCCGGCTTGTCGCTGTCCCAGTTCCACACCAGGTGACCGTCGCGCACATCGAAAGCGCGGATTACGCCCGATGGCTCGTTGGTCGATTCGTTGTCCGTGACGTGACCGCCCATGATCACCAGATCACGGGTAATCGCCGCCGGCGAGGTGGAGTAGTAGCCACCGGCGGTGAACGGGCCGATGCCTTGGGTCAGGTCGACCACGCCGTTGTTGCCGAAGCCTTCGCAGATCTTGCCGGTGTCGGCGTTCAGAGCGATCAGACGGGCATCGGCGGTTGGCAGGTACAGGCGACGCGGGCAGGCCTGAGCAACGGCTTTGCCGGCTTCGGAGATGACGGCGGACGCGGCGTTTTCAGACTTGGCGTAAGCCGCTTCGTCGTAGTACGACACGCCACGGCAGGTCATGTGGGCGAAGCCCTTGAAACCCACCGGGCTCTTGATCTGCGGGTCGAAGCGCCAGATTTCCTTGCCGGTGTCCGGGTCCAGCGCCAGCACTTTGCTGTGCGCGGTACAGGCATAGAGCATGCCGTTGGCTTTGAGCGGGGTGTTTTCGTTGGTCAGCTCGACCGGGTCATCGGCCGTCGGCAGGTCGCCGGTCTGGATGCGCCAGGCTTCTTGCAGCTTGCCGACGTTGGCCGGGGTGATCTGCTTCAGCGGCGAGTAGCGGTCACCGAATTCGGTGCGGCCATAGGCCTGCCAGTCGCCATCAGGCATTTGCGGTGCGGTGCTGGTCATGTCCGCGGTGTCGCGGCCCAGTTCACCAAAGGTTTCACCCGGGTGAGTGAACAGGCTGGCCAGAGCGGTGACACCGGCCAGCACCACGGCCACACTCAGACCGCCAGTGCCCATCGGCGCCGGGCCATTGAGCAGCAGCGGACGACGGAACCACGGCAGCAACATCACGATGCCGAGGACGAACCACAGGGCCAGGCGCGGCACCAGTTGCCACCAGTCCAGACCGACTTCCCACAGGGCCCAGACCGTGCTGGCGAACAGCACAATGGCGTACAGGCCCAGCGCTGCACGACGGCGCAGCAGCAACAGAATGCCGGACAGGGCGATGCCGATACCGGCCAGCAGGTAGTACAGCGAGCCGCCGAGCATGCTCAGCTTGACCCCTCCGGCCAGCATGGCCAGGCCCATCAGTAGAAGCAGAATGCCGAGCAGGCTCGGTAGCAGACGGCCCCGACTCGAAGCACTTTCGGTGCTCATAGTGTGATTCTCCGTGACGTTTATGTAGTCCCGCGCTGTAGTCACTTTAGATGACGATTGGGCGCGGGTATGGTTCAGATAAAAACTTGTCTAGCTAACGAATTTTTCCCGATCCCTGTGCGAGCTGGCTTGCCAGCGATGGCGGAGTGTCAGCCGACGATAATGGCGAATGTGAAATCGCATCGCTGGCAAGCCAGCTCCCACAGGTTTCTTCAGTGTTTTTTAGAACGACGACTGGATCTTGATCCCCGCGATCAGCGCGTCATCGACGTCGTTCACGCCACCGGGATGGCGGATGTATTGCAGGTTCGGGCGCACGGTCAGCCAGTTGGCGAGGTGCACGCCGTAATACAGTTCGGCGCTGTATTCGGTGTCCTGCGGTGGCAGAAAGGACGGGTCGTCGTAGTCGTAGACCGCCTGCGCCTGATTGCTCGCTTCGGCGTTTTTGCGCAAGGCCGGGTTGACGTGCACGCGGGCCAGGGCGAAACCGACATCGTCCTTGGCGCGGGCATCGAACGGGCCTTTGTAGACGACGCCGGCCTGCACGTAGTTGTCGATCGCGTTGGTTTTCTTGTCGTGCATCGTCGCGTTGGCGAACACGCTCAAGCCGCGCGAATGATCGCTGGCAATGCTGGTGACTTGCTGCTGCGCGCCGAACCACACGCCGTGTTTGCTCGACGCGCTGCGGTAGGCTTCGCCGCTCAGCGCGGCAGGCTGGCCGTTCTGGTCTTTATAGACGTCAGAGGCCTTGGCGCTGCTGTAGTAGTAACCGGCGCGGTATTCGCCCGGCAGGCCATTGAGCTTTGGCGTCCACACCAGCTCCACCGGCAGCACGGCGCCCTGGGTGCCGCTGCCGCTGAGTTTGAAACCGTTGCCGCGATCGAGGTTCGACGGGTTCTGCTCGTAAGCGCCGACCTGCGAGTACAACTCTGGGGTCAGGTGATATTTGACCCGCAGCGCCCACTGGCTGACTGGCCAGTTGTACCAGATGCCGCCGACCCAGTTGCCGACCTGCGAGCCGCAGAACGCCAGATTCTGGAAGTCGCACGGGAAGCTGTTGAAGTCTTCGCCTTCACCGAAACGGCCGACCTTGATGTCGAGCTTCTGATCGAAGAATTTCTGCTGGTACCACATCTGCGTCAGGCGCGTGGTCTGGCCACGGCCCCAGACTTCCTGGGCCGAGGTGAAGCCGCCCACGCGCGGATCGTTGATCCGGTCGTTGCTGATGTTGTTGCCGCTGCGTTTGGTGATGGTCAGCTGAAACTCGGCGTCGTCCCAGCCAAGGATTTTTTGCAGGTCCAGGTGTGTGCCCAGACCGAACTGATCGCTGTAACGCGCGGTGCGATCGTGGTCGTAGCCGCCGTGCAGGTTACTGCCCATTTCGCCGGTGTAATCGAGTTTGAAGTCGTAGCCTTTTTCCGCGAGTTCGCTACGGGTGCCGTTCCAGTCACCGAGCATCCACGGTGAGTCGCTGTCGAAGGCGGGGGTCGCCTGAGCGAAGGTGGCGAGGCCGAGCGCGGTGCAGCCACCGAGCAGGCGCAGGGCTGAGATAGCGCTGTCTCGGGAGAAGGAAAAATCAGGCATGGATCAGTCTTTTTTTGATGTTTTCTGGGGGTGAACCGAGCGCTTCAATTTGACGCAGGCAGTGAAGCGATTCAGCTGAAGGGCGGCAGGATAATGATCTGTAACAAAAAGACAAAGGGCTTTTGCAGACATGCAGCGTTTCGGATTCGGTAACAGTGCGTCAAACGGGCGCATTGTGGCGCGGATCACAGGCTGCGATCTTCTCCGGTTGGCCTACATTTGATGCAAGGCCTTCCACCTGACCGGCCCCTCGGCTAAGGTGCGCGGCTTGTGCATTTTCACTCCGTCCAAAGGCTTGGCATGAACGACCACTCTCCTGATCCGCTGCATGGCGTCACCCTCGAACAGATCCTCAATGCGCTGGTGGCGCATTACGAGTGGTCGGGGTTGGCCGAGCGTATCGATATCCGCTGCTTCAAGAGCGATCCGAGCATCAAGTCGAGCCTGACGTTCCTGCGCAAAACGCCTTGGGCACGGGAGAAGGTCGAGCGCTTGTACGTGAAACTGATGCGCACCAAGCGACCGCTCTGAGATGGACGCCGTTATGCGGCGACGCCTGATCACGGTCATCGCCAGCCTCGGTTGGGCCGGGCTGAGCATTCAGCTGTACCTGATTTTCCTCGCACGGCTGAGTGTCGACGCCAGTCTGCTGGGCGGGCTGGTGAGCTTCTTCAGTTACTTCACTGTATTGACCAATACCTTGGTGGCGAGCGTGCTGACCTTTGCGGTTACCCGGCGTGAATCCGCCGCGCGCCGCTGGTTTCTGCAGCCGTGGGTCAGCAGCGGGATTGCCGTGAGCATTGCCGTGGTCGGTCTCGCCTACAGCATTCTGCTGCGGCATTTGTGGCATCCGCAGGGCTGGCAGTTTATCGCTGACGAACTGCTGCACGACGTGATGCCGCTGCTGTTTCTCGGCTACTGGTGGTTTTGCGTACCCAAAGGCACGTTGCGCCTTTGGCACCTGCTGCTGTGGCTGATTTACCCGTTGGTGTATTTCATTTACGCGTTGCTGCGCGGGCATCTGCTCGGTGCGTATGCGTATCCGTTCATTGATGTGGCGCTGCTCGGTTATGCACAGGTGTTCATCAATGCCGGGGGGATATTGGTGGGGTTTGTGCTGATTGGCTTGCTGGTGATCGGCCTGGATCGCTGGAGATTTGCACGAAGTTAGAGCACCTGTAGGAGCTGCCGCAGGCTGCGATCTTTTGATGTTGANTGATTGTTCAAAAACAAGATCAAAAGATCGCAGCCTGCGGCAGCTCCTACAAGGGATATCACTCTTCTGCGGAACCTTCCGCCCGCCAGTAGCCCGCGGCTTTGACGAACTGTTCATTGAGCCCATGCTCATCCAGCAGCACTCGGCGGATCTGCCGCGAGACTTTGGTCTCGGTCGCTACCCACGCATACAGATTGCCCTTGGGCACCTGCAGCTGTTTGACGGTGGTCAGCAGGTTGTCCTTGCCACCTTCACGCAGCACCCAGATCACGTTGACCTGCGCCGCGCTCTCCAGCACCTGTTGCTCGGCACCGTTCTCGACTTCGATCACCACCAGCGCCTTGCGATTGGCCGCCAGACCTTCGAGGCGCCGGGCGATGGCGGGCAGGGCGGTTTCGTCGCCGATCAGCAGGTAGCTGTCGAAGATGTCCGGCACGATCATCGAGCCGCGCGGGCCGCCGATGTGCAGGAATTGCCCAGGCTGGGCCTGTTCGGCCCAAGTCGAGGCAGGGCCATCGCCGTGCAGGACGAAGTCGATGTCCAGCTCGAGTTTTTCCAGGTCATAGCGACGCGGGGTGTAGTCGCGCATCTCGGGCATCGGGCCATTGTCCTTGCCCACGCCGAGCACCATGGTTTCCAGCGCTGCAGCCTGTTCGGCGTTCTGCGGGAACAGCAGTTTGACGTGATCGTCGGTGCCCAGGCTGATGAACCCGGCCAGCTCCGGGCCGCCAAGGGTGATGCGGCGCATGCGCGGGGTCAGGTCGACTACGCGCAGCACTTCGAGCTTGCGGCGTTTGATGTCATGCATCACGCGGTGAATGGTTTGGGTATCGACTGCAGTCATTCGGCTTTCTCCGGGGCAGATTGAACGGCGGGGCCGTCGACGATGGCTTTGGCGGTGTCGTTGAGCAGGTCACGCACACGCAGGATTTCTTCGGCGCTCCAGCGCCCGTGGTGCATTTGCAGGGCATGGCGCAGGTTGTGCACGGCCTCGTGGATTTCCGGCGGCCGGTCATGGCCGCGCAACGAACGTTTGCTGACGTCGATGCGCATGCGCACACCGTCCAGTGCGACGGCTTGCTCGCTTAACGACAGACGACCGGTGTCGGTCACGCTGTAGCGTTTTTTGCCGGCCTCGGCGTCGCCACTGATCAGGTCGCTTTCTTCGAGGAAAGTCAGGGTCGGGTAGATCACCCCGGGGCTTGGGCTGTACGCGCCGTCGAACATGCCTTCGATCTGGCGGATCAGGTCGTAGCCGTGGCAGGGCTGTTCGGCGATCAGCGCCAGCAGTAACAATTTCAGGTCGCCCGGGGCGAACACCCGTGGGCCGCGTCCGCCGCGTTCACGGCCGGGGCGTTTTTCGAAGCCGTCACGGCCGTCGCCGTGTTCGCGGTGGTGATGGGGGGCATGATGGTCTCTCATTTTCTTTCTCTCTCGTCGTGTTTAGATACAACTTAAGATATATCTTATTGCTCATGCAAGGGGGCCTGACCAACGGTGCACACCTGATCGATCGAATCTGCGACCAAAAAAAACCGGAAAATGATCAAGAAAACGCAGTATTAAATCCCCCGACAAAGGCGCAGATTAGTGCTGAGTCTCTAATGTTCTGTTTCGCCCTTTATTTCCGGCAAAGTGTCGTACATGTCTGACGGAAGTTGCTGCAAAGTTGTGGCGCGTACAGTCACTCGGGTGGCGCGCTGTAGCCTGTATCTTACAGTCGGACAGGAACTTTCCTGAATTTCTGGGTTTTTTCTTTCTCATCTAATGGCGTCCAGGCTACAAGGTCGCAGGACGTTGCCTGCTTACTTTGAAGATGAATTGGTTGAACATGCTTCGGCGTTGAAAGTTAGCGGTGAACACGGACTGCTCGTGACTGTTCCGTTCGCCTTGACGGGTCGACGACTCAACTAATTTATATAAGACAGGTATTCAATGATGTTCAAGAAACTCGCCTTTGCCGCCCCTCTGACTGTATTGGCCATGAGCGCCTCGATGGCGTTTGCCGCGACCGAAGCCAAGCACTCGATCAGCATCGTGGCGCACGTTCCGGCTGACGACTTCTATGCGGTGCCGGTGGATGCCGATCTGGTCAACAAGGATCAGGACATGAGCTACAACCCAGCGACCGCTTCGATGCGCGAAGTCAACGGCCACTTCGATGTGCTGCATACCGCGGGCAAGGTTCACGCGCGTCTGGAAGGCGTGCCGAAGCTCATCGCCGGCAACCAGACCATCGATCTGAAGGTTGAACTCAACGGCAAGACACTGACCACCACTTCGCAGGAAGTGGTGGGTGATACCGAGTCCAATACCCGTTATCGCGCACCGTTCAAGATCAGCGCCACCGGTGCCAAACCGGCCGCAGGCGACTACACCGGTGTGGTCATGCTGGTCGTCGAACCTTCGGTTTAAGTAAGAACGGCAATACCTGACGTTACTTGTTCAAGTGGCGTAACCGGTCGGCGATTTGCAACTTGCAAGTTGCCCGGCCGGGCTTTTACTTCCGGTAATCAGAGTATTAATTCATGTATCCGATGACGCCCATCGCGACTGCGCTTGCGTTGCTTTTGAGCAGCAGCGTACTGGCGGCGCCGCCTCCAGTCGATAATACCCCGCGAAGTTTGCTGGCTCAGGCGAAAGGTCTACCGGCGGACTTCGAAGAGCATTTCTTTGATGTGCCTTTGGCGGTTCGTGTCGAACTTGATCAACAACCGCTGGGCGAGGCAATGATTGTGTTGTCACGCGATGATCGCATTACCTTGCTCGACTTCACCGACACCAGTGACAGCCGTTTCAGCGCGATCGAACAGCAAACGTGGGCCAGCATTCTCAAACCCGGTGTGGCCCTCGGCAAATGCAGCGGACAGTGCCCCGAGCAATTGCTGGAGTTGCATTACAACCTGCAAAACTCGCTGCTGTCGATCGCCACTGCAAACGCCGAGCGCGATCTGCAGGTCCAGCGTTTTCATGAACAGCCGGAAGGTGGCAGCCACGGCTTGATGTTGCGCAATCAGCTGAACCTCAACGGCGGCCAGGATCAGGATCTGGGCGGACGTTTCGGTCTGGAAGCCAGTGCCAGTCTCGGCAACTGGAGCCAGTCCTTCAATATGCAGCTGGCGCGCCTCGGCGGGCCGGACACCAAGACCTATCACGCGGTGCACGAGCTCTACACCCAGCGCGAACTGCAGGGCAGTTTTTTCCGTCTGGGCTATTTCACCCCCAATTCCGAAGGCCTGACCCGCCAGCCCCGTTCGTTCGGCACCAGCCCGGACACGGCGGTCGGCGTGATGTATGGCAGCTCCGACAGTCTGGCGGTCGATAGCCCGCGGCCCAGCGTCTACCCGATTTTCGTCACCGCCAATCGCCAGGCATCGGTGGAGATCTATCGCGATGGACTGTTGATCAACACCCAGTCAGTCACTGCCGGTCTGCAGACCCTCGACACCCGGCCGCTGCCCGGTGGCATTTATGAGGTGGAAGTGCGTCTGATCGAGGATGGCCAGACCACCTCGACCACTCAGGAGCTGGTCTACAAACCGGTCAACTGGCAAAACCTCGACGAGCGCTGGCGCTACAACGTGTTCGCCGGGCAGGAAAGCAAACTGCTGAGCAATTGGGAGCAACAGCAAAGCGGCGATCTCACCGCCGGCGCCGCGCTCAACTATTTGTTGCATCCGCGAGTGATCCTCGGCCTGTCGGCGCGCCAGGTCCGCGATGCGTTGCAGTACGGCAGCTCGATCGACTGGAGCCTGGCGGACAGCATCAGCCTCTACGCCAACCTTTACCAGACCGAAGATCACGGCACCGGCGCCGATGTGCAGGGCTTGTACAACTATGGCGCCGGCAGTCTGGTGGTCAGCCACAACCGCAGCTGGCTCGACACCCGCAACAGCTACGACACGCTGCCCGATGGCACCCGCGTACGCCAGCGCAACGTGTTCACCGGCGAAACCAGCAACTCGTCGCTGGCGCTCAACCACCGCATCAGTCGCAAGAACTCTCTGAGTGCGCGGGTCTCGCACAGCGAAGGCAACGTCGAAGGCGTGGGCATGGACCTGGGCTGGACGCAACGCACCGAACTGTTTGGCAGCGACGCCAATTGGCGCCTGTCGCTGTTTGATCGGCCGGGCAGTTACAGCAGCGGCGATGCACGCAATCGCGGGATCGACCTGAGTATCAACATGGCGTTGGGCGGGCCGAGCCAGCAACTGTCCGCCAGTATCGGCAGCCGTACCGCCCGTGATGGCAGCCGCGACAACAACGGCTCGTTCGGCTATCGCAAAGACCTGCAGGACCATGTTCTGCAAAGCGTGTCGGTCACCGCGCTGACCGACACGTACGGTGTCGGCCTGGCGAGTCTGGCCAACTTTCGCACCGATCAGGTCAATGGCGACGGCTTTCTTCAGCGCTCGTCCTATAACGGCAACTTCACTGGCGGCCTCAATCTCGACAGCACGATTGTCATGGGCGGCCAGCAACTGGTCATGACCAGCCAGCATCTGGGGCGTGGCGCCGGGATGATTGTCGATGTCGAGTCAGACATCGACGACATTGCCTTGCGTGCCGACGATCTCGGCGCAGGCAGCGCGGCGTTGCGGGTGGGGCGCAATTTCATCCCGTTGACCGCCTACAAGAACAGCTCGGTGAGTTTTGACTTCGAAGGCAATCACGCCCCCGCCGCGAATATCGAACCGGCACGCACCCGCTACCACCTGAACAAGGGCGGCGTGGAGTACCGCAAGGTGCGCGTGATGAAAACCGTGACCGTGCTTGGACGCTTGCTCGATCCACAGGGGCGGCCGCTCAAGGGCCACCACGTGATCAACCACGCCAGCCGTGGGGTGAGCGAGGTCGACGGGTTCTTTTCGATGGAAATGCATGTTGGCTCACCGACCCTGGAAGTGCGCTACGCCGACCAGTTGTTATGCCAGTTCCGGCTCGATACCGACAAACACCGCAGTGAAAGCAACGTGCTGATGATCGGCGATCTGCGCTGCTCACCCGACACATTGGCCGACGTCTCGTTCATACGACAGGAGGCCAGTTGAATGGTCAGCTTCAAAAAATGCGCGTCGGGCTGGCTGCGCCGTGGCCAGTGGTTGTGTCTGCTGGGGTTGTTGGCGGCACCGCCCGTTGAGGCGGCGTCACTGGAAATCAGAGCGTTGTTCAAACCCGATCCGGCCAACCCGCAGAAAAACGAGTTCATCAACCAGACACCTTCAACCGGGTATTGCGAGTACTACCCGCAAATCTGCCGCGACATCGATACCTTCAGCCTGCGGCTCATGACCCGGGTCAACTCCAATAAGCCCATGCAGGCCAATGCCAGCCAGCGCAACAGTGCAATGTTCAAGGTGCCGGGGGCATGGCGCACCTTGACCGTCAACAATACCGAAACCGGCGAAACCAGCAATCTGCAGGTGCGTATCTCAGGTGTGGGTTCCAATTATGTGCTGAGTCATTCAGCGGCCAGTCTGACGGGATCCTCGACCCCAAGTGAAGGTCACAACCGCCTGTGGCACGGGTATAGCTGGGTCAATCCGGCTTCCCCCTGTGGTACCTCGGGAATGGGCTTTTTCGGGGCGGAGACATACGCTTTTTTCTGGAAGGTTCCCGATGAACGTTCCTGCGTCAAAATCGCTCAATTCAACATCCCCGGGATGACGTATGGCTACCTCGATTTTGCCTACGAATTGCGCACCCCCAACCCGTTGAAAATGTCGTCCGGCAATTACACCGGTACGTTGAAATACAGCATGGGACCTGGAGGCGATTTCGATTTTGGTGACGTGATGATTCCTGACGACACCGACCTGACGCTGGATTTCAACCTGGAAGTTCAGCACACCTTGAAAATCGACATTCCGCCCGGCGGGGAAAAAGTCCGCCTGGTGCCTGCCGGTGGCTGGCAAAGCTGGTTGCAGGCCGGACGCAAACCGGTGCGACTGTTTCGCGATCAGCCTTTTCATATTTCGGCCTCATCGCGTTTCAAGATGCATCTGGAATGCGACTCCCGCGGCATTTTCGAATGTGTGATTCACAACCCGGCTTCGGCGAACAACTACATCGAAGTACAGGTCAGCGTCACGTTGCCCAGTGGCTTGACCGACCTTTCCGGACAGCCGGTCAACCGTCGTCGTCTGCATGTAGGTCAAGCCAGCGCGCAACAGTTCCAGCCCGGTTTTTATGTGGATAGAGGCGCCGGTGTCCTGCACTTTGCGATCCCGGAATATGTTCTGCCGATCATATTGATGCCCGGGCAGGGTGGCACCTATGTCGGCAATGTCACGGTGATCTGGGATTCGGACATTTGATGGGCCGTAGATCAATGAGGCGTGCCAGCGCCGTGTTCAACTTCACGAGGTTCACAGGTATGAAAGGTCTATGGGTTTTATTGGGGTTGAGCCTGTTTTGCTCAGGTGTTCAGGCCGGGCCACAAATCAATGTCGGCACGGTCTACGACTACCTCGACAGCGACAAGAGCACCTATCTCAAGCGCGTGTTCAACAGTGGCGACGGCACAGCATTCGTCAAGGTCAACATTCTGGAGATCATTTACGACGCTGATGGCAGCCACCGCGAAGTCCCGGTCAGGCAGCAAGCCGATGGCAGCAGCCGTGATGGACTGATGGCCAGTCCGGCACGGTTGATTGTGCCGGCCAACGGCATGCAGGCCACCCGTCTGGTGCTGATGGGCAAGCGCGATACCGAGCGCTATTTCCGGGTGCGCTTCGTGCCGGTGGTGCCGGAAAAGGAAGACCAGTTCGCCGTTTCCAGCGAAGAGCGCGAGGCTTACAAGGAAAACCTCTCGGCCGGCGTCAATGTCATGACCGGGTTTGGCACGGTGTTCTTTGTCCGGCCGAAAAATGCTCGGTTCGACACGGTCATCGATGACAGTGCCGGGGTTTATCGGCTGCGTAACAACGGCAATACGGTGGTGGTGATCGATGAGTTTCGCAACTGCTCGCAAAAGAAAGAGACCGAATGCGAGCCGACCACCAAGCACCACCTACTGGCCGGCAAGTCGTTCGAATTCGAGAAGAAACCTGGCCGGGAATACCGTTTCAACCTGGTCGAAGGTGCAGCCAGAAAAACGCTGCGCGTCGCCAGCCAGTAACCCGCGGCGGCAAAAGAGGGATTCGCCCTGCCGCTTTTTTCGACGCAACAGGTAGCTGACATGATCAAGCAATCGACCATCGCTTTGTGCAGCGTGATGGCGCTGGCAAGTGCGCAAGCGTTCGCGGCCAGGGAAGCGCGCACGTTCGAGGTGTCGGTGGATATACCGACTCTGGACTTCTATGTGCTTCCCGCCGAAGCCAACTGGATCCACCTGCAACAGACGTTGCCGTGGAATATTCATACCTCGACCTTGCAGGGGCTGCGCAAGAATTTCGATGTCAAACACAGCACCAGCGCAATCGAAGCGCGGCTGGACGCCGAGCCCTATCTGTTCAACGGGCGGGACGCTATCTTTTTGCAGGTCAGTTTCAATGGTCAGCCGTTGAGCCATGACCCCATCCCCCGGGAAGTGGTTTCGGCGGAGCAGGCCAGAAAAGGTGGGCGCTTTGCACTGGAGATCCAGCCGAAGGCGCCTGCCGATGGCTACAAACCCGGGACCTATCATGGCACCGTACAACTGATTTTCAGTGCCACTCCTCCCTCGGGTGTCTAACACCGCCATGGCGCTCCTTTTCCGGTGGCAGATTGGCTGAAAGCCGTTCTGCCACCGGACTGNCACAATTGGTCGGCGGCGCACGCCTGCGATTGTGCCAGCGCGGTTTACCGTTACAGACCGGCGCGTCTCATGGCATCACGAGTCAAGCGTCTGGCCAGACCCCTTTCCTCATCCACCAAATCGATCAGCACGCGGTTATAGGTCGCTTCGCTGATCGGTGTATCAGCGAACAGCACGGTTTCGGGGATCGGCAGATCGGCAGCGAGTTCGCGCAGTCGGCTGCGCCGCTCGGCGCGCTGTTGATCGGTGGTCGAATCCAGCCATTCCTGCTGCACTTCGCGCAAGGTTTCCAGTTGTTCGAACAGCTTCAGGTAGCGATGCTTGTTCGATGCCATGCGCGCTGGAAACTGTTCTTGCAGGTAGTTCTGCCAGAAGTCCTGTTCGAGCATCTTGTCCACCAGACCATCGCCTTCACCCAGTGCCAGCACCGTGTCGTACGCTGTATCAATCATCGCGTCAGTCACGCCCGACACCGGTCGGAACAACATGGATTCGGTCTGCCAGGGCAGGCCCAGGCGTCTGGCCAGGCCGGTCTGATACGCCAGATAGACTTCGACATCGTCAGGATTGCCGCCGCGGCTGTCGACGTCCGCACGGGCAATGTCGTTCACCTGTTCCAGGCGCGCCGCGCCCTGGGCCAGGGTGACCAGTCTGTTTTCCAGTTCCCGGGGGCCGATCGCGTAGGCATAGGCCTCGGAAGCCAGCACGTTGATGCCCATGTGGTTGAACAACTGAGCGCCGGCGTCCGCGCAGTCCACCGGAGCGACCACCATGGTGAACAGTTTTTCCCGCAGCCGACTGTCGTGGTGCACGGCATCGAGCATGCGCCACACACGCTGCATCAGTTGCTGGCGCAGTTCACCGCCGGCGCGGTAGTCGGCGAATTCGCGTACACCGAGCAGCGTCGCCATGAACGGTTGCGCAGCCGGTTCCTCCACCAGCTCCGACCAAGGCGTTTCCCGGTTGATGCCCCAACCGGGCACGTCACTCCAATAATCGGCGCCAAACGCGGAAATGATCGAGAAATTGCGTACCGGGTCGGCCGGCAGAAGCGTTTCCTCGGGCAGGCCCACCGCGCGTCGATGGGTCTGATAGATCACCTGATTGACCTCAGACAGGTTGACCACGTCCAGGCGTGTACGTGCCACCAGCCACTGTGCCTCGGAGCCGCTGACCACCTCCGGAATTGTCGTCAGCGGATTGCCGCGCAGGTCAAGTAATAAGCCACGGGGACGAGGTCTGGCCAGAATGCCTTCAGGCCAGGCGGTCAGCCCGGTGTTCTGCAGGCCCACCACCTTGAGCCTGGGCATGCGTGACAGGTTCGGCGACAGCCCCAGCGGGTTGTCATCGAGTTTCAGCACTTCCAGGTACGTCAGGCTGCGTAAACGCTCGACGGCGACGGCATCCAGCACAATCTTGTTATCGCTCAGACGCAAGCGCTCGAGGCGGCGCAAGGACGTGCCGATGCGCTCTGGCAAACGGGGCAGGTCGCAGCCTTTGGCGCTCAGTTCGATCAGGTGCGGGAAGTCCTTGAGCAAGCCGCTGGAATCAGTGGCAAAGCGTGTGTTATCGAGTTTGAGCACGGTGACCTTGTCGAGGAATTTTTTCAGTTCCGGACGTTTGGCCCACCAGGTTTCCAGGTTCAGGGGAAGCATTTCGCGCGACAGATCCAGCGCGTAAGAGGATGGATCGCTGCGTTGTCCCAAGTGTTCAGTCTTGCGTTCAAAGCAAGCCAGCAGACGTTCGTGAATGTGTAATCCGCCGCCATCGCGAAAGTCATGGCTGCCCGGTCCCCAGGTGTCCGGTTGCTGATAGCGCCAGCGATTGACCGTTTCACGCAGTTCATCCAGATCGTTCTCCATTGCCTCGATGGCTTTGAGCGGTTCGCCCTGTTCGGTCAAGGCCTGGGCGAAGGCATCGACCTCGCGCGCAGTGAAGTGCGGATGCAGATCTTCGATGCGTTCGTGCAGGCTCGCGCCGTCTCGGCTCAAACCGCCTCCGCGCACCAACAGTTGGGTGTCGAATTGAACAACGGGGCGGATCGGCGGTTCGGCCAGCACCGTGCGCCGTTCGCTCGGGGCGGTGGTTTTGGCAATGATCCATTGCTTGAGCTGCTCGGCATCGCCGGTGCTGTAACCCAGTACGCTTCGGCCCTGATGTTCGCTCGCGTAGAGAATCGCTTCATACAGACCGCAAGCCCGGCGCAGCAGTTGATTCGAGCCATCGCGCACCTGATAAAGGTTCTCGCCAGTGCGCACCAGCACCCGGACCCGCTCGGCCGACTCGGCGCCGGCACTGCTGCGCAGGGGGCCGTCGAATGTTCCGTCACGGATGTCGATCCGCAGCGCGCCAAAGGCATCGCTGTGATGACGCAACGCGCCCAAGGCCAGGCGTTCGCTCTCGACCGTGATCAGCGCTTCGCGTTGCAGCCCTTGCGCCGCTCGAACCGACTGCACCTCAAACTCCAGCTCGCGAGCCAGGGTTTTCAGACGCAACGGCACCTGCCGTCGCAGGGTGATCCGCTGCATCTCCAGCGGACGGGCTTGGCTAATAACACGTTCGGCCAGCACCGGCGTCAGTTGCGGGCAGTCACGCAGTACCCGGGCGGCCGGGGCAGAAAGAGCCGGCGCCGCGTCCTCCGGTGCCGGCTGGCTTGCCAGGCGCAGCAGGGTATCGGCCAGCAGAGGCGGGGGCGGCGCGTTTTCCACATGCATGCGCCGCAGGATGTTCTCATCGGTGCCGGTCAACTGGCGAATCTGTTCCAGTTGCGCATCGCTGAATCCATCGGTGGCGTGGCCGATTCGGCGCATCAACTGCGGGCCTTGCCACTGGCGCGGGTTTTCCGATTCACAGACCCATGCGCCATGGCTGTTGTGCCTGAGTGTCGGCGCGTAGGCGTCGGGGCGGCGTGGATGACGAATCCGGTGTTCACCGCTCAGTGGATCCCGGGTCACCTCGAACACCTGCTGATCCAGCTTCACCACGTGCTTGCTGCCCAGCGGGTGCAAGCCTTGCGCATCGGGACGGGTGGTGGCGGGCAGTATCTGGTCGGTCACGCGATACGGAGTGAGGTCGGGGTTCCAGAGGCGCGTCTGGCCGTCGCTGAGTTTTACCGGCTTCAGGCTTTCAAAAAACGGCGAGAGCCTGACCAGTGCCGCGCTGCCCAGCTTGGCACCCGCAGCGAAAATCCCCAGTTGCACGATACTTTCCAGCACACCGATGGCTTGAGCACCGGCTTGGGCCAAGTGACCTTCGGCCAGGTCGACGATTCCCTCGACAATCTGATCGGTGACCTGGTACGCGGTATAGGCCAGCATCAATACGCCCAGCTCGGGAACGAAGGGCACGGCCACCAGCATCGCCAGATTGAGCATGTCCGTCAGGATTTTTTCCAGATTGTCCCACCATGCCCAACGGGCCATGCGGTCGGCGTATTCGGTGGCTATCGCAATCTCCCGGGCATCGTTGAGAATCTTGTTGAGTTTCTGTTGGTAGAGGTACTGCCACAGGTCACCGGTAAAGCGTGTTTCGCGATCCTGTTGAACCGGCGCTACGCGAAATTGCAGGTTGGGATGATTCACAGGCGTATCGCGCCAGTTGGGCAAGTTCGACCCGGAGGGCGTCGCCTGCCATGTCACATGGCTGAGGCGCTCGTTCAGTCGGGCGAAGAAATAGCCTCGCTGGCGCTGCGGGACAAACTGACTGAAAAACTGCTGGTAAGACGAGGACGGTGAGGTGTCGCGCAACTGGCGGGTCAGCTCGGCCATGAACGCCAGTGAATCGGGATATTGCTTGAGTGGGTGTTCCGGGTCGTGGGGCACATAGGCCAGAACCGGCAAGGGCCGTGCGGCGGCAAGCGGGTCGGCACTGATCAGTACAATGCCTGTCAGTGGTGTGTCCATCATCGTCAGCGTGTGATAGCGCACAGCCTTGCCGTGCCACAGTACTTGTGCACGGTCTTCGAGCATGCCTTGCACCACTTCAAATGCTTGACGGTCGATGTCGCCCTTGAGCAGGGCCATGCGCGCGGCGACTCGCAGTGTCTGTTTCTGGCTGTGCGTCACCTTGAGCTGCAGGTATTGACGGGCTACCTGGTTTTTCGAAAGCACGAATTCGTGCAAATGGGTCTGGTAGCGCGCGCCGATATCCAGCTCGCGACACAATGCCTTGAATTGCTCGATGCTGATCTTGTGCTTGAGTGCCTTGACCGAAAACTGCCCGAGCGCATCGGGACGGGTGATAAAGCAGGAGTCGGCAGTGAACGTTTCGTCGCTGGAAAAGTTATGCAATGCCGCGTCCAGCAGCGACACCGTGCGACTCTGCGTGCCGTTGGCAAAGTCATGCGCCCACCAGGACGTTTTGACTGGCATGTACAGCCGCACCCAGGTGTCCTCGACATCGTCCTCGACACCGAAGCGCGTCTTCAAGGCCTGTTGCAGCAAGGGTCTGGCGAAGGTGCGCGCATCCTGCAGCTTGCTCAGTGCGCGATCGATGTTGTTCTGCGCGGTCCATGCCTGGCGCATTTCATCCTTGAGCCGTTGATGCTCGCTGGCCGCAGCGCCGCGATGCCATGCAGGCATGGTCAAGGTGACGTTTTTCAATGATTCGACCCGTGCTGCCGAAGCCTTGTACAGCCAGTCGGGAAGGGCATTTTTAACCAGATCGTGATGGACACTTTTATGACCTTGGGCAGAAGGCGTCTGCTGCGATCGATACAGTGTCAGGGAAGGGTTGGGCATGGCCTGATCGTCCGTTGATCAAAATGGAACGATCAGACTAAGAAATGACCCGGCGCGAAAAAAGCGCAAAAACAGGTTGGAAGCGCGGCGTGTTTACGCCGCGAAACAGCGGAAATTCAACGGCAAAAAATACTCCGTTACCACCCAGGCGCCAGCCTAACGTGCTGCGGTCATCGGGTCGGGCTGGCACAGGGTATGCGTACCCGGCTGCAGATACGGCGAAAGGATCGGTGCCATGCCCTTGAGCACCTGCACCGGCAGCGCCGAGGTGAACTTGAAGTTCTCCGCCGAACGCCCGGGGACGAACGCGGTAAGCGTGCCGAAGTGGTTGTTGCCGATGTAGAACACGAAGGTCGCGGTGCGGTTGATCGACTTGGAACTGAGGATCCGCCCGCCGGAGCCGATGGCTTCGATGCGGTTGTCGCCGGTGCCGGTCTTGCCACCCATCACCAACGGCGTGCCGTCGGCGGTTTTGAAACTGCCGGAAACGCGTTTCGCCGTGCCCGAGTCCACCACTTGCGAAAGGGCTTCGCGCATCGCCGTCGCGACCTCCGACGACATCACCCGTTTGCCCACATGAGGGTCGTTGGTCAGTCTCGTTTCATAGGGTGTACCAGCGGCAAAGTGCAGGCTGTCGATGCGCAGGGTCGGCATGCGCACGCCGTCGTTGAGGATGGTGCCGATCAGCTCGGCCAGCGCGGCAGGGCGATCGCCGGAGCTGCCAATGGCGGTGGCCAGCGACGGCACCAGATGGTCGAACGGATAGCCGACTTTCTGCCAGCGCTGGTGAATCTCGAGGAACGCTTCGATTTCGAGCATGGTGCGGATGCGGCTGTCACGGGCGCCCTTGTGTTTACTCTTGAACAGCCAGCTGTAGACCTCCTGACGCTCGAACTGGCTGGCCTTGACGACCTGACTGAAGGTGGCATCCGGGTTGTGCAGCAGGTAGCCCATCAACCACAGGTCCAGCGGGTGCACCTTGGCGATGAAGCCCTGATCCGGCAGATCGTAGGTGCCCGGGCCGTACGCGTCGTACAGCCGGATCAGACGATCGTCGGTGAGTTTTTCGGTGAGCTTGGCGCCTTTCAGGTGCGCGCGCACGAAGCTGTTGAAGTCTTCCTGACTGGCATTGGGCAGCAGGTAACGATGCACGGCGGCCATGCGGATCGGCGTCGGGCGCATGCTGTCGAGGAAGGTGTCGAGGCGCGCTTGGGTGTCCTTGTTCTTGTACTTCTTCCAGAACTTGAGCAGGAACGAGGTGCCTTCGCGGTCAGCGAAACTGGCCAGGTATTCCTGCCGCCGCGGATCGCGGTCGTCCTTGAGCAATTCGGCGCTGCTGTTGGGGCCGGAGTAGGTGACGTAGCGCACCACATCGCGCATCAGGCGAATGAACGGCAGGTTGATCGATTCGCGCAGGGCGTCGCGCAAGGTCGGCATGCGGCCGTTGTCTTCCTTGCGAAAGTTATGGAACACATGCAGGCCGCCACCGGTGAAAAACGCCTCGCCGGGGCTGGCGGAGTATTTGCGGTCGAGCGCGGCACCGAGCATTTTCGACAGGTCGTGATCCTTGTTCTGGATCAAGTAATCGATCACCCACTGGCTGAGACGATCTTGATCCGGCACCTCGACTTTCTTCAGTTCCGGCACGCTCATGGCGCCGTACTTGTCGTGCAGTTCGGAGATGATCTGCAAGTAAGTGGTGAGCACGCGCATTTTCGCCGTCGAGCCGAGCTCCAGCTTGCTGCCCTCGTTAATGTCGAACGGCTGATCGGTGCTGTCAGTCTGCACGCGTACCCGCGAGCCGTCCGGGGTCAGTTCGAACAGGGTGAAGCTGTAGCGCACCTGGGTGGTGCTGGTGGGGGTGAGCAGGCGTTCGCCAATCAGACCGATCTGCCCGGCGAACGCGGGATCGGCGAGTTTTTTCAGGTAGTCGGTGGCCTGGGTTTGCAGATCGCCCTGCAAGGTGCTGGTGGCTGACAGGTCGAGCCGATCGAGGTCGTACAGCGGGCGATTGAGCATCGTCGCCAGACGGCTGCGGGCAACGCTGATGCCCTTGTTGGTTTCGATCGGCTGGAGGGTCGGCTGGGTCTGCCAGTCGCGGTAAGTGACCTTGCTCGCCAGCGCGGCATCGGCCAGGGCGCTGTCGATCACGCCGTTCTGCTTGAGCAGGCGCAAGTGGCTGTCGGTGAGGTCGGCGAGTTCTTCACGGCCCTTGGTCAGGTAATGCGAAGGACGGCGCTGGGCGATCATCAGCGAGAGCATTTCGCGCAGGGCCAAGCCTTTGTCGGCCATGGTTTTCGGGTCGGTGGCCGAGCTGTTCAGCTGTGCATTGGCCTGGTTGAAATCGCTGCCGTACCAGACCCGCAAACCTTCGGCCATGCCATGGACTTCACCATGCCCCGGCACGGCGGAGAGGGGCACGCTGTTGAGGTAGTCACGGATGATGTTCTGCCGCGCGCCGAGGGTTTGCGGCCCGGGCTGATAGGCGCGCACGCTGGCGGAAATCATCTGGCGGATCTTCTCCGCACCGGACACCGTCAGGCCATCGGGCGAGTGCCGGTACTTCTCCAGTTGCGTCGCCAAAGTGCTGCCGCCCGCCGATTGCCCCGGCAGGTGCAGCAGCTTCGCCACCTGCGACCAGGCGGCCATGCCGAAGCGCGGCCAGTCCACCGCCGGGTTGGCCAGCGGTTGCTTGGGATCGAGCAGAAAGCGGTTTTCGATGAACAGCAAACTGCTGACCACCACCGGCGGAATGGCTGCAAAACTCGAATACAGCTGCTGCGGATACTTGTACTGATACAACGGCGCGGCGCGGCAATCGGTGATCGACAATCCGGCCTGGATCTTTTCCGAATAGGGCACGAACAGGCCTTTGTCGGTGTAGCTCAGCAGCGCCGGAGAAAACCGCGTCTGCTCGGTGATCACGTAGTCGCGCTTGAGCAGGCGCGGCAAAAATTCATCGAGAGAGCTGTAACCCAGACGCAGATCGAACGGCCCATTGCCCGGATAGCGGATCGCTTCGCTGGGGCCCGGCTCCAGCTGATATTTGAGCGAGGCGGCGTACTGGCTCAGCTCCCGGGACTGAAAACGCGAGGTGCGCATCTCTTTGCTCGCGGCCAGACCCACGACGATGGCAATAATCAGCAGCAATAACCAGAACGCCTTCCAGCCATGCCGGTTGCGGCGTTTTTTGGGGGGGACAGGCGCTTCATCCACACGTTCAGTCGGAACCACGGCTTTACTCGAATCGGTTTGCCACAAAGCGCCCATAGTCGATTGATCCATTCACGCAGATTGATCGGACTTGACTGAAGCTTAGACGGTGGTTGGTGATGGGGAAAAAAATGTGCGGGGTTTGAGTGGGGGTGGTTTCTGAAGAAAACTGTACCTGTGGCGAGGGAGCTTGCTCCCGCTGGGTTGCGTAAGCAGCCCCAATCCCTCTAATCGCGATCTGTCTGAAACACCGCATGCGCGGGTAATACGACGGCTTCGCCGCCGAGCGGGAGCAAGCTCCCTCGCCACAGGGGAAGTGGGAGCTTTAGAGCCAGCAGGCGTCCCAAAGCGGGTAATCGCCAATCCGCTCCACCAATCCTGCTCGTAGCGGATTAGCAATGATGTAACGGGCGAGGGGTTTCAAGTCTTTACCATCACGGATGGCGCGGTCGTGATAGCCTGTTTGCCAAAACGCGCCTTTTCGGTTCAGGGCGCGATTAATCGACAATGTGCTGCGGGATTTCACCGCTTGCATCAGACGTTCAATATGCATTTCTTCCAGCTGGACCAACCAATGTAAGTGGTCAGGCATCACCACCCAGGCTATCGAATCGACCCATCGCTGGTCATGAGCTCGCCTGAGTTCCGCTATCAACAAACGCCCCATCTGCCAATCGCTGAATATTCTGCGGCGCTGATGCACCACAGTAGTTATGAGATAAGCACGTCCTAACTCCGAACAACGCCCTCGGCGGAGCCGATGTGAATTTGGGGGGTTACGCATTCCGTTGCGTCCTTTGCGAGTTCAATCCTTATTCACGCTAGTCGCAGCAATCAAGAATTGGGTCTGCGATGACTGTACGAAATTTCCGAAAATTTGCAGATGTCGCCTTCTGTGTGGCGAGGGAGCTTGCTCCCGCTGGACTGCGCAGCAGTCCCAATCCCTGTAGTCGCAATTTGTCTGAAGCACCGCGTGCGCGGTAAT